>JASLEW010000150.1 GCA_030150965.1 Thermoanaerobaculia bacterium
GCCGCCAGCCTTCCACCTTGACCGGAAGACCCACGGACCTGGCGGATCGCCCCCTGCGGCCTGGTCATGATTCGCAGGCACACGTTGGCAGGAGGTTCCGGAGCAGTGTAGGTGCATCGCTGGGGTGCTGGGCCGGCGGCCGGGGCTTGAGACGATGAAGAAGCATTTCAATTTCTCGATGCTTGACGTCCGGTGTTAGGGTATCGCAGAGACCGCCGGGCTTATGGAGGAAGCCGATGCCGAACCGGGAGAACGCAGCCGAGGATGCCGGACGCACCCAGCACGAGATCCGTCCGCCGCAAAGGCGGCAGGTCGGCATGCCGGCGCCGTCGGCCCGGCGGGCGGTTCGCGGCGAGGCGGCGCCGGAGCAGCTCGGCGAGCGCCTGCTGTCGTTCCTGCCTCCCGAGGGGCTGCCGGGCCAGCCGGCGGCGGTCATCGCGGCCGGTCCCGCCGTCGGCGAGGACGAGGACGGTCCGGCGGTCGCGGTGGTGGTGACGCACGGCATGGGGCAGCAGATTCAGTTTCAAACCCTGGATCAGGTCGAGCAGGGCTTGCGCCGGATCGAGGAGGAGCAGACCGGGGTCCCGGTCGAACAGCAGCCGCGTGCCGTGGCCCGCGCCGTGCTTTTCGGCGACCAGATCTTCCAGCGGCTCGAGATGCGCCTCACCGGCGACCCGGGCAGAACCGTGCAGGTGCACCTGTACGAGGCGTACTGGGCGCCGCTCACCGAGGGCAGGGTGACGCTCCGCGACGTGATGGGTTTCCTGACCACCGGCGCCCTCAACGGACTGCGCAACAGCCGCGGCGAGTTCTGGCGGTGGATGTTCAACCGCCGGGTGGAGCTCGGCCGGCAGAGGACGGCCTGGAAGCTCCTGCTCGCCCTCGCCGTGGTGGCGGCCCTGGTGCTCTTCAACGCCGTCATCTCGGCGGTGGGTGCCGCACTGCTGGCGAGCCGTGCCACCGCGGCCTGGCTGAGCCCGGCCCTGCTCGCCGACCTGTCGGTGGTGCTGATCGCGGTGCTTGCCGGGCTCGGGCTCTCGGCGGCCCTGGCGTGGGCGACGCGCCAGATGCTCTTTCTCTATCTCGCGCTCGGCATCGTTCTGCTGGGGGGCGCGGCGCTGCTCTGGGCACTGGCGGCAAACCGCCTGGGGCTCGCCACCTGGCAGGTGGAGATCGGACACCGGTGGACCAAGCTCGTGTTCATCGGCCTGTGGGCCCTGCTGCTTGCCGTCAGCTACCTCGTTCGCCAGTTCATGATCCAGTACGCGGGAGACGTCGCCGTCTACGTCTTCCCGCAGAAGCTCGACCGATTCAACAAGCTCAGGAACGCGATCAAGGAATGTGTCGTCAAGACGGTGGAGGCCGTCTACGGTGCCCTGACGGTCGAGGGCGATGGCTTTCAGTACCAGAGCGTGGCGCTGGTGGGGCACTCGCTCGGCTCGGTGGTGGCATACGACGCGCTCAACGGCCTGCTCAACAAGGACAGCCTGTCCGGCGGCCGGCTGCGGATCGTGCCCCGCACCAATCTGCTGCTGACCTTCGGCTCGCCGCTCGACAAGACCGCCTTCCTGTTCGGCTGCCAGCGCAACACGACCACCGAGAGCCGGGAGGCCCTGGCGGCGGTGGTGCAGCCGCTCATCCAGAGCTATGACTGGCGCGGCTTTCCGTGGGTCAACGTCTACTCGCCCAAGGACATCATCAGCGGCGAGGTCCGGTTCTACGACGATACTGCGAGCCCCGAGTACCCGCTGCGGCACGTTCAGAACCTGCAAGACCCGCTGGCGTCGATCCCGGTCGCCGCGCACGTCCAATACTGGCGCACCGACAGGGTCTGGCGCGTCCTGCACCAATCGATCGTCGGCCAGGGGGCAGGGGCGCGCCCGGAGGCTCGGACGGCCGCCGCTGTTTGGGCACCTCGGCTCTGACGCGGCTCGCCGTGGGGATCGGGCGTGCGAACGCTGCCCCGGCGAGGGGGCGTGGCTTGCGGCCTGTCGGTCCAGGTGCGAACATGAGCGGTGCCGGCGGCTGCGGCCGGCGCATCCCCGCTTCGGAAAGGAGGCGTCATGGCCGTCGTCGAACCGCGCACCGGCTTGCACGGGTTGGGTCCGCACTGGGGCCTGCTGCTGACGCTGGGCATTGTCGAGCTGGCGCTGGGAGTGATCGGATTGAGCGTCGCCGGGCTGGTGACGCTCGCCTCCGTCCTCTTCTTCGCCTGGCTGCTGGTGCTCAGCGGCCTGATGCACCTGGTGCGGGCCTTCCGCACGCATGGCTGGGAGGGCGTCTCGCTGCACCTGCTGATCGGCATCCTGCAGGCGGCCGTCGGCGTCCTCCTGCTGCTGCGGCCGGCGGCCGGCGCCGAGTCCCTGACCCTGCTGCTGGCGGCGCTCTTCCTGGTGTCGGGGTTGTTCCGCATCGGTTTCGCCCTGGCGGTCCGCATGCCGGGCCGGGGCTGGCAGGTGCTGGCGGGGCTGGTCACCGCCGTCCTGGGCCTGCTCATCACCGCCGGCTGGCCCGCCTCGAGCCTGTGGGTCATCGGCACCTTCATCAGCATCGACCTGATCTTCGGCGGCTGGTCGTTCGTCATGATCGCGCTGGCGGCGCGCGGCCTCGCCCGCGGGACCGCGTGAGGCGACACCTCGATGAGCCCGTCCGGGATCTGGGCGAGGCCCGGACAGGTAATGGTGTCGGCGCGGGCCAGAGCCCGCCGGCGGAGCGGACCGTCCGGGTGCGGGCGACGCCGGGCGCCAGGCGGGAGGCGGTCGTCGACGACGGCGGCGACGGTTTTTCGATCGCGGTGCGGGAGAAGGCGGAGCAGGGCAGGGCGAACGCGCGGATCCGGGAGCTGCTGGCGGAGCGGCTGGGGGTGCCGGTGTCCCGGGTGCGGCTGATCTCCGGGGCGCACCGGCCGTCCAAGCGGTTTCTGGTGCTCCCCGGGCCGCCGGCGAGCTGAATGCCCGGTGATGGGGACGAGCCTTCCGGCTCCGGCGCGGCCGGAGGCCGGCTTCCTCGCCGGCCGCCCGCCGCCGCTCAGAGGTCGGCGCGCAGCGCCACCACCGGGTCCACCTCGGTCGCCCGCTGGCCCGGCACCAGGCAGGCGCAGAGCGCCACCAGCGCCATCGCCGCGGCCACCGTGGCGAACACCGCCGGGTCGCCCGGGTGCACCCGGACGAGGGTGCCGGCCAGCAGGAACGAGAGGACCAAGGCGAGCGCCAGGCCGAGCAGCAGGCCGACCGCCAGCTGGCCGCTGCCCTGGCGCATCAGCATCGCCAGGACGTCGCCGCGGCGGGCGCCGAGCGCCAGGCGCACGCCGATCTCCTGGGTGCGCCGCGCCACCGAGAAGGCGATCACGCCGTAGATGCCGACCGCGGCCAGGACCAGGGCGATGGCGCCGAAGATGGCGAACACCACGCCGAACAGGTTGGGGAAGTAGCGGTCCAGGGCGAGGCTCTCCTCCATGGTCCTGACGAAGTAGATCGGCGTGTCCCGGTCCATCGCCGCCACCTGGGCGCGGACCGCCGGCACCAGCGAGAGCGGGTCGCGCCGCGCGCGCAGCACGAAGCTCAGCCGCACGGCTCCCACCTGGGTCAGCGGCAGGAAGAAGCCCTCGGGCTTCCTGTCGTTGACGCCGTAGAGCAGCAGGTCCGGGACCACGCCCACCACCGTCCGCCAGGGCTCGCCGCCCCCGGCCCGGGCCCGGCGCAGCCGCCTGCCCAGGGGGCTCTGGTGCGGCCAGAGCTTGCGCGCCAGGCTCTGGTTGACGATCGCCACCGGCTGCGACGAGGCGGTGTCCAGCCGCTCGAACTCGCGGCCGGCGACCAGCCGCACGCCGAGGGCGGCGAAGCTGTCCGCCGCCGCCGCGTCGCTGTGCGCCACCGGGTAGTCGG
This sequence comes from Thermoanaerobaculia bacterium, assembly GCA_030150965.1. Lineage (GTDB taxonomy): Bacteria > Acidobacteriota > Thermoanaerobaculia > Multivoradales > UBA5704 > JASLEW01. The sequence continues at coordinate 3,885 of JASLEW010000150.1, forward strand.
CTTCGGACGCGTAGGGCTGGCCCTCGGCGAGGAAGGCCTCGCTGGTCTCGGCGATGCTGGGCAGCGTGGTGACCGCCGCCGCCTGCTCGACGCCGGGCATCTCGCGCAGGCGGTCGAGGAGGCGCTGGTAGAAGGCGCCGCGCGCCACCGCCTGCGGGTAGTTGCCCTCGAAGAGCGGCACCCGCACGGTGAGCATCCGCTCGCTGGCGAAGCCGAGGCGGGCGGAGCGGCCGAGGAGGTTGTTCTTGAGCATCATCCCGGTCACCACCAGGAGGGCGCAGGAGAGCGCCAGCTCCGCCACCACCACCAGGCGGCTGAGGCGGCCGAGCCGCAGGCTGGTCGAGCCCCGCCCTTCGTCCTTGAGCACCTCGTGGAGCTGCGTCCGGGAGATCTGGAGGGCCGGCACCAGGCCCGCCACCACCGCCGCGCCGAGGGTCGCCGCGAGGGCGAAGAGCAGCGCCGGCGCATCGAGCGCGATGTGCAGCCAGACCGGCGGGTTGAGGCTCACGAGCGCGCGGTTGAAGGCGGCGACGCCCGCCGCCGCCAGGCCCAGGCCGAGGGTGCCGCCAAGGAGCGCCAGGACCAGGCTCTCGGTGAGGATCTGTGCGATCACCTGGACGCGCGAGGCGCCCATCGCGGCGCGCACCGCCATCTCGCGCGAGCGCTGGCTGGCGCGCGCCATGATGAGGCTCGCCACGTTGATGCAGGCGATCAGCAGCACGCAGGCCACCGCGGCCAGCATCACGTAGAGCAGGTAGCGTCCGCTCCTGTCGATGACGCGGTCGATCATCGGCAAGGCGGCGGCGGTGAGGCCGCGGTTGGTGCGCGGGAACTCGGCGGCCAGCGCCTGCGCGATGGTCGCCATCTCGGCCGCCGCCTGGTCCCTGGTCACGCCCGGCCGCAGCAGGCCGAAGACCTGGATCGGGTCGCCCTTGCCGCGCTCGCTCCTGCCCGGGTCGAGCCTGAGCGGGATCCAGAGCTGCTCGACGTTGGGAAAACGGAAGCCCGGCGGCATCACGCCGATCACCGTGGTCGCCTGGCCGTTGACCCGCACCGCCCTGCCGATCACCCGGGGGTCGCCGTTGTAACGGTTCTGCCACAGCCGGTAGCCGAGCAGCACCACCGGCGCCGCCCCGGGCCGGTCCTCGCCGGGCCGGAAGCCGCGTCCGAGGAGCGGCCGGGTCGCCAGCAGATCGAGAGCGTTGGCGGTGATCGATGCGCCGTCCAGCCGTTCGGGCTTGTCGTCGCCGCTCACCGTGACGGTGCCGTCGTCGAAGCCCGCGAGCCCGACGAACGACCGCTGGCGCTTGCACCAGTCCAGGTAGTCGTGCACGTCGACCCCCAGGAACCCCTGATCGCGCGAGGGGTTCTGGCTGTCCACCTGCATCAGGCGCTCGGCGTGCGGGTAGGGCATGCCGCGCCACAGGATGCCGTAGACGATGCTGAAGGTGGCGGTGGTGAGGCCGATCCCCAGCCCCAGGGCGATCACCGCCGCCGCCGTGTGGCCCGGGGCCTTGGCCAGCATGCGCCCGCCGAACCGGATGTCGCGCCAGAACGAAGTCATGACCGAACCTCCCGGCCGCCCGCCTTGTGCCGTGCTGCCGTCCGCGGCGCCGTCTCACAGGCATTACGGGCGCCGCGCGAAAAATGTTACGGACGGCGCAGGCGGCGCAGAGCCTCCTTGACTCCGCCCCGGTCCCTGGCTAGAGTCTCCTAGTCTATCTAGGAAAGAGGAGGCCGCCCGCGATGGACGACAAGACCGACCTGCTGGCGGGGACGCTCGACATGCTCGTCCTCAAGGCCATCTCCCTCGGGCCGCTGCATGGCTACGGGGTGCTGCTGCGCCTGGAGCAGATCTCGGGCGAGGCGTTGCGCGTCCCGCAGGGATCGCTCTACCCCGCGCTCTACCGGTTGGAGCACCAGGGCTGGATCGCCGCGGAGTGGGGCGAGTCCGAGAACCGCCGCCGCGCCAAGTACTACCGCCTGACGGCCGCCGGCAGACGGCGCCTGGAGGCGGAGATGAAGCAGTGGCGGCGTCTGTCGGCAGTGGTGGCGGACGTCCTGGCGGTCTCGCCGGCCGGTCTGGCTGCGCTGGCCCCTGTGGCTCCCGGCGGCGAGGGCTGAGATGCCGCTTGCCCGCCGCCTCGTTTCGCTGCTGTCCGGGCTCGCCCGCCGCCGCCGCCTGGAGGCGGACATGGACGAGGAGCTCCGCTTCCACCTGGAGCAGCGGGCGCGCGACCTCGCCGCCACCGGGCTGCCGCCGGGCGAGGCGGCGCGGCGCGCCCGCCTGGAGCTGGGCGGCCTCGACGGCGTCAAGGAGCGGTGCCGCGCGGCGCGCGGCCTGCGCTGGACCGACGAGCTGGGCCAGGACCTCCGCCATGCCGTCCGCCTGCTGCGCCGGGAGCCGGCCTTCACCGCCGCCGCGGTGCTCACCCTGGCGCTCGGCGTCGGCGCCAACACCGCGATCTGGAGCCTGTTCGACGCCATCCTCGGCCGGCCCCTGCCCTACGCGGCGCCGGAGCGGCTGGTGCGCGAGGGCGGCCACTTCCCCAAGGGCGCCCTGCCGGTCTTCCGGCGCGAGAGCCGGGCCCTGGCCGGGGTGGCGCTCTACGACAGCGGCAGCGAGATCAACCTCACCGGCCTGGGCGACCCCGAGCGCCTGGAGGGGAGCCACGTCTCGCCGGAGGCGTTCGCGACGCTCGGCGTGCCGGCGGCGCTCGGCCGCACCTTCCGGCCGGGCGAGGACGCGCCCGGCCGCGACCGCGTCGTGGTGCTCTCCGACGGGCTCTGGCGCCAGCGCTTCGCCGCCGACCCGGCGGTCCTCGGCCGCCAGCTGACGCTCGACGGCACCGGCTGCGAGGTGATCGGCGTCATGCCGCCGGGGTTCGCCTTCCCGTCGGCGGCGGCGCGGCTGTGGGTCCCCGCGCGGCTCGACCCGCGCGATCCCGTGGACCTGTGGAAGAGCAGCGGCTTCGGCCTGCTCGGCCGGCTGCGCGCCGGCGTGTCGCTCGCCCAGGCGCAGGAGGAGCTGCGGCGCCTCACGCCGCACGTCCGCGACGCCTTCCCGTGGCGGATGCCGGATGCGTGGAACCTGGGCCCGGAGAACCGCGTGGTGCCGCTGCTGCAATGGATGGTGGGGCCAGTGCGGCAGCGGCTGGTGGTGGTCATGGCGGCCGTCTGGTTGGTGCTCCTGGTCGCCTGCGCCGACGTCGCCAACCTCCAGCTGGTCCGCGCCGCGGCGCGCCAGCGCGAGATGGCGGTGCGCGCCGCGCTCGGCGGCGGCCGGCGCCGCCTGCTGCGCCAGCTGCTCACCGAGAGCCTGGTCCTCGCCGCCGCGGGCAGCGCCGCCGGGACCGCCCTGGCCGCCGCCGCGGTGCCGCTGCTGCGCGCCGTCCTGCCGCGGGACACCCCGCGCCTGGCCGAGGTGGCGATCGACTGGCGGGTGCTCGGCTTCGCCGCCGCGCTCGCCCTGGCGACCGGCCTGGCCTGCGGGCTGCTTCCCGCGTTGCGCCTGCTGGGAGCGGCCGGGCCGTTCGGCGGGCGGGGCGCGGCGGGGCGGTTGCAGCCGGCGCTGGTGGACGGCGGGCGCGCGGCCGGCGGCGGCAGGGAGCGGCGCCGCCTGTCGGCGGCCCTGGTGGTGGCGGAGGTCGCGGTATCGGTGGTGCTGGTGGCCGGGGCCGGCCTGCTGCTGCGCACCCTGGGCGAGCTGCTGCGCGTCGCGCCGGGCTTCCGCACCGAGCACGTGCTGACCGCTCGCGTCACCCCCAACGACGCGCTCTGCGACAACGCGGCCCACTGCATCGCCTTCTACGGCGGCCTGCTGGAGCGCCTGCGGGCGCTGCCCGGCGTGCGGCAGGCGGCGGCGGTCAACGACCTGCCGCTCACCGGCGAGTCGCAGCCGATGGCGATCGAGGTCGAGGACCATCCGGCGCCGCCCGGGATGCCGGCCACCGTCGCCCGCGAGCACGACGTCACCGCCGGTTACCTGGAGCTGATGGGCATCCGCCTCCTCGCCGGGCGGGTCTTCGCCGCCGGGGAGGGCGTGCGGCCGGAGCGCGTGGCGCTGGTCAACGAGGCCATGGCGCGCCACTTCTGGCCGGGCCAGAGCGCGGTCGGCAAGCGTCTCCGCTACGTCTGGCAGAAGCAATGGCGGCGGATCGTCGGCGTGGTGGCGAGCGTCCGGGCCGAATCGCTGGCGGCCAGCCCGGATTGGGAGTATTATCTCCCGTTCGAGCAGGAGACGGGCTCGGCGATGGACGTGGTGGTGCAGGTGGCGGGAGACCCGGCGGCGGCGGGCGCGGCGCTGCGCCAGGCGGTGGCGGCGGCCGATCCCAACGTGCCGGTGAGCCGGATCCGCACCCTCGACGGGATCGTCCAGGCTTCGGTCGGCACGCCGCGGGCGACGATGTGGCTGCTCGCGGCCTTCGCCGCGCTCGCCCTGGCGCTGAGCGCGGTCGGCATCTACGGCGTCGTCTCCTACACCGTCAGCCGCCGCACCCGCGAGATCGGCATCCGCATGGCGCTGGGAGCGACGGCCGGCCAGGTGCGCCGTCTCGTCCTCGGCCAGGCCATGGCGCTCTCCCTGCTCGGCGGCGCCCTCGGCACGGCCGTCGCGCTCGGCGCGACCCGCCTGCTCCGCGGCCTGCTCTTCGGCGTCAGCCCGACCGACCCCGCGGTCCTCCTGGCGGCCCCGGTCCTGCTCGCCCTCACCGCCCTCCTCGCCGCCAGCCCGCCGGCCCGCCGCGCCGTGCGCCTGGATCCCACGGCGGCGCTACGGGAGGAGTAGCGCGCCGGTGGATGAGGAGATCCGCCCATGGAGGCGGCAGCGGATACTATTCTCTGCACCATGACGGAACCGAACTCTGCCCCGACTGGGCGCGACTTCATCCGCGACCTGATCGACCGCGACCGCGCGGCCGGCCTGCACGGCGGGCGGGTGGCGACCCGCTTTCCTCCCGAGCCCAACGGCTACCTGCACATCGGACATGCCAAGTCGATCTGCCTCAACTTCGGCCTGGCGCGGGAATATGGCGGCACCTGCAACGTCCGCCTCGACGACACCAACCCCGAGACCGAGGACGAAGAGTACGTGGTGGCCATCCAGGAGGGCGTGCGTTGGCTCGGCTTCGACTATGGCGACCGGTTCTTCCGCGCCTCCGACTACTTCGAACGCTTCTACGAGCTGGCGCTCCAGCTGATCCGCAGCGGCAAGGCCTACGTCTGCAGCCTGAGCGAGGACGAGATCCGCGAGACCCGCGGCACCCTCACCGAGCCGGGGTGCAACAGCCCCTACCGCGACCGCAGCGTCGAGGAGAACCTGGATCTGTTCGCCCGCATGCGGGCCGGCGAGTTCGCCGATGGCGCCCACGTGCTGCGCGCCAAGGCCGATATGGCCGCGCCCAACATGAAGCTGCGCGACCCGCTGCTCTACCGCATCAAGCACACCCCCCACTACCACCGCGGCAACGCCTGGTGCGTCTACCCGCTGTACGATTTCGCGCACCCGGTCTCGGACGCCATCGAAGGCATCACCCACTCGCTCTGCACCCTCGAGTTCGAGAACAACCGCGCCATCTACGATTGGCTGGTCGAGGCCCTGGCGTTCCCCGACCCGCCGCGACAGACCGAGTTCGCGCGCCTGAACCTCACCCACACGGTGATGAGCAAGCGCAAGCTCCTCGAGCTGGTCGAAAGGAAGCGCGTGGCCGGCTGGGACGATCCCCGGCTGCCGACCCTCGCCGGCCTGCGCCGCCGCGGTTTCACCCCCGCCGCGCTGCGCGACTTCTGCGATCGGATCGGCGTCGCCAAGGCGAACAGCACCGTCGACGTGGCCCTCCTGGAGCACTGCCTGCGCGAGGACCTGAACCCGCAGGTGCCGCGCGTGATGTGCGTGCTGCGGCCGCTCAAGCTGGTGATCGAGAACTACCCCGAAGAGCTGGTCGAGGAGCTCGAAGCGCCGTACTACCCGCACGACGTGCCGAAGCAAGGCAGCCGCAAGGTGCCGTTCTCGCGCGTGCTGTACATCGAGCGCGATGACTTCGCCGAGCAGCCACCCAAGGGCTTCCACCGCCTGTCGCCGGGGCGCGAGGTGCGCCTGCGCTACGCCTACCTGATCCGCTGTACCAGCGTGGTCAACGATCCGGCGACAGGCGAGCCCATCGAGGTCCGCTGCACCTACGACCCCGCCACGCGCGGCGGCTCGGCACCGGACGGCCGCCGGGTACCGGGCACCCTGCACTGGGTCTCGGCTCAGCATGCCCCGGCCGTCGAGGTGCGCCTCTACGACCGCCTCTTCCGCGTCGAGCGCCCGGACCTCGAAGAGGCCGGCTTCGAAGCGGCCCTCAACCCCGACTCCCTGCACGTCCTGACCAGCTGCCGCCTCGAACCCGCCGCCCTCGACCCCGCTCTGGGCGAGCGCCTGCAGTTCGAACGTCAGGGCTACTTCTTCCGCGACCCGGTCGATGCCGCCGCCGGCCGCCTGGCCTTCAACCGCATCGTGCAGCTCCGCGACTCCTGGGCCCGCGAGGCCACCAAGGGCGCACCGCCGCCGGCACCCGCCGTCTCCGCGCCTGAGGCCGCCCCTGCCACCGCCGCCACCGCCGTCACCGCTCCGCCGGGCAAGCCTGCCGAAACGGCAGCTCCGAAGGCGCCGAGATCCCCAGCCGTGCTGTCCGCGGCCGAGCAGGCGCAGCTCGAATCCCTGCGCCCGGCGCTCCTGCCGGTCGTCCAGCGCGTGCTCGCCGCCCACGTCGCCCAGGTGGAGCAGTATCGCGGCGGCAAGGCCGGCCTCCTCGGCTTCTTTGTCGCCCAGGTGATGAAGCAGCTTGAGCCCGGCACCGCCCCGGTCAGCCCGAAGCTGATCAACGCTCTGCTGGCTCGGGAGCTGGACGCCCCCTGAGCCGGGCGGACAGGAGGGCTGCCGCCGGCCGTCCGGGGAACGGGTGAGCTGCACTCGCCTCGGAGACGGGCCGGAGAGGACGCGCGAGCGATGTCCCGTGCGACACCATTGCGGGGTATCGCAGCCCACCGGGATGAATGCGTATAGTCGCGAGCGCTGATGTCCATGCAGCATCGCTCAGAAAGGAGCTGAGGAATGAGGACCCGTTTCGCCCTGCTTCTTGCCGCCATCCTGCTGCTGACCGTCGCCGCGGCCGGCGCCGCGCAGACCGTCCCTGCCGGTGCGCCCGCCTCGCCGGAAGCGTTCATCGCGTCGCTCGGCTGTGACGCCGCTCCTGCCGCCGCCAATCTCTCCGCCGCGCCCGTGGCGCCGGCCAGGGACGCCGCTCCAGCCCGGATGTCCCTGGTGGTCGTGACCTGCGGCTCCTGCAGCGCCAATCCCTGCAAGGGCGCCGTTTACAACTCGAGCTGCTCGTCGGGGACCCGCATCGCCAAGTGCCTGTCCCCCTTGGGCACCAACTGCTCGGACGGCACCTTCCAGTGCCAGTGCTGGTCCGGCCCGCTGCCGTAACCGGCCGCCGCCGGCTCCAGAGCGAGCCGCGCAGAAAAGGAAAGGAGAGGACGATGAAAAAGGGACCAGCCAGGGTTGCGCTCAACCGCGAGACGTTGCGTCAGCTGGAAGGCCGGGAGACAGAGGCGCTGCGGCAGGCGGGCGGCGGCACCAACACGAGCTACATCCAGACCTACTGCAGCTGCACCAGCGCCTGCTCGTTCTGCGGTAACTGAGCACGGCGCCCGGGCACCCGCGGCGTGGGGTCCGCCGCCGGCGCCGCCGGTACCGCGGCCAGACCGGCTCCGGCGCCGCCGGGCAGCAACGTCAGCAGGCAGCCGGCCAGCGCCCACCAGGCCATGGTCGACGCTGTTCCGCGCATCGGGTGTCCTTCGCCCGGTCCTAGCGGCCGTAGCCCAGGCGCTTCTTGGCCCCGGCAATCGCCTCGTCGATCGGCGCGATCGCCAGGTTCTCGCGGTCGGCGCCGCGGCCGCCGGGATAGAACGGCTGGCGGTACAGGGGATAGCACTCGCTGCGCAGATGGCCGAGCGTCTGGTGGCCGCGCCGCGTCGCGCGCTCGTGGCGCAGGGCGCCGACGTCGATCGTCGCCACCACGATCTTCTCGCCGGGCCCGGGGTCGGCCTGGGCCAGGATGCGCCCCTCGAAATCCACCAGCATGCTGCCCCCGGGCCAGGAGAACGGCGGGTAGTGGGAGAGGCTGGCCGCCTGGTTGGCGGCGACGACGTAGGCGATGTTCTCCAGCGCCCGGCAGCGGTTCACCACCGTCCACCAGTCGAGCGGCGCCGTCGCCCCCCACGGGTCCATGTAGGCGGACACGCGGATCAGCACCTCGGCGCCGTTGGCGGTGAGCTGGCGCAGCGCTTCGGGGAAGAGCCAGTCGTAGCAGATGGCGGCGCCGAGCTTGCCGATCGGCGTGTCGGTCACCGGGAACATCTCGTCTGCATAGCCCGGCAGGTCGTGGGGGCTGGCGTGCACCTCCCAGGGGATCCACGGATTGACCTTGCGGTAGCGGCTGAGCAGGCCCTCGGGGCCGATCAGGCAGGTGGTGTTGAACACCGCTCCGGGATAGCGCTCGTCGCTCTCCAGGAAGCTCCCGGTCTGGATGTAGATGCCGTACTCGCGCGCCCTCTCGTGGTAGCGCTCGGTGTGCTCGTTGGGGATCGGCACCGCCAGGCGGTCGAGCAGCTCGCGGGCGGTGGCGTAGACCGGCGCGGCGTGGGCGAACTCCGGGAACACCACCAGCCTGACCGGCACGAACGGCGAGTAGCCCTCGACCGCCTGGCCGATCATGGCGAGCATGCGGTCGGTGTGGCGGCCGATGCCGGAGCGGTCCGGGGGATTGCCGAAATCGACCTGACAGGCGGCGGCGGCATAGCGTAGGCTCTCATCGCGGCTCATCGGCTGCGGTCCCTCCGGGAGGTAGCGGCCAGGGTATCAGAAGGTCTCGCTGGTGGTGACCAGGAACTGCACCGCCTTGATCGAGCGCACGCGGTCGAGCGGAAAGGCGGCGTCCAGGTGGATGAGGGCGCCCTGGGCCGAGCGGCTGGAGCCGAGGCGGAGGCCGGCGCCGACGTCCTTGAGCATCTCGCGCGGCACCCCGGCGAGCAGCACCCCGCTGGGCGGCGGCTCGACGAACCAGGCGCGGCCGCCGTCGAAGAAGACCGCCGCCCCGAGGTGCACCAGGTGGAAGTACTCCTTCTCGCCGTAGAAGCGCTGCTCGACGGTGGCCAGGTACCTGCGGTCGCCCAGCTGATAGCGCAGCGGATAGCCGCGCAGGCCGTTGTCGCCGCCGAGGAGCAGCTGGTTCTCCAGGTCCAGGTTCTCGGCCATGTCGCCGGAGAGCCGGACGACCAGCAGGCCGTTGGCGAAGGTGCGGTGGTACCAGCGGAAGGAGCCGGTGACCACGCCGTTCTCGATCCTGCCCTCGCTCAGCCGGCCGGAGAGGCCGCCGCTCAGCAGCAGCATCTGGTGAGGGCTGATCGCCCAGCCATCGCTCCAGGCGCTGTTGAAGATCATGCGGCTGCGGTCGCCGCCGAAGACCGGCGCGGACCAGCCGAGCTGCGCCATGACGTCCCAGGCGAAGTTGAAGTCCTCGGTGCGGTGGATGCGGTCGAAGTTGTGCAGGGTGACGAAGCCGTCCTGGATCAGCTCGTAGCTGACCCACGGATAGGACAGGCGCCGGTCGGCGGCCTGGGCGTCGGGCGGCGGATAGAAGGGCGCCTGGGAGAAGAGGCTGCGGTCGTAGGTGTAGCCGACGCGGAAACGCTGGGTGACACCGTCGATCAACCCGGGGGACAGTCCGCCGTAGACGTCGAGCAGGTCGTGGCGCTGGCGGAAGCGGTCGGTGATGTCGCCGCCGTCGTAGAGCGGGTCGATCTGGCTGTTGTGCAGGTAGCTCCCGCCCACCGCCCAGCGGGTGTCGAGCGAGTAGAAGGGGCGGTCCAGGATCAGCTCGCGGGTGTTGCCGTCGCTGGCGCTGGCGAAGGTGCTGTCGAGCAGGGCGTGGGTGCCGTTGACGCTCGGGTCGCGGTAGCGCACGAAGTCCTGGGTGCGGTCGATGTTGGACTGCCGCGCCACCTCGATGTCCTTGCCGCTGCCCAGGAAGTTCTCGTCCTCGATGTCGAACTCGGTGCTGCTGGTGCCGCCGGCGCGGTGGTAGTTGATGCCGGCCTGGAGCGTCCAGACGTCGCGGGTCACCACCTCCAGGTCCACCTTCTGCGCATCCTCGGCGACCGGACGGATCTGCACGTCATAGAAGTAGCGGTTGTTGCGCAGGATGCGCTCGGTCTCGCGCACCGCCTCCGGCGAATAGGGGTCGCCCGGCTTGAACAGCAGCTGGTTCTCGATCACCTGCCGCCGGGTGGGGTGGTGCAGGTGGTTGGCGAGACGGAAGATCCCGCGGTTCTCTCCCGGCACCGCGGGGTCGAAGATGTTCTTCGAGATGATGTGGATGGTGCCGATCCGCTTGCCGGCGACGAGCGCGTCCAGGGTCTCGCGGTCGATCAGCTGGGTGACCGGCGGTGCGGCCGGCGCCTGCGGCGCGGCGGCGGCCGGCGGCGCGGCGGGATCGGCGGTGGCGTCCTCGCCGG
>JASLEW010000156.1 GCA_030150965.1 Thermoanaerobaculia bacterium
CTTGGCCGGGTGCCGCGGCGCCCCGGGCGTCACGGTGGAACGCCGCGGCGCGCCGGCCGGGGGGGCGGCGGCCGGCTGGAACAGCTGGTCGAGCAGCCGCTCCCAGCTGTGCCGCCGCGCGTTGGCCACCGCCTGGGCCGCCATCGCGCCGGCGAGCGCCGGGTCGTCGTGGAGACGGATCATGGCGGCGGTGAACGCTCCCGGGTCGCTCGCCGCGGCCACCAGGCCGGACCTGCCGGGGAGCACGATCTCCTGCGGCCCCCCCTGGTCGCTGACGATCGCCGGCAGGCCGGCCGCCTGGGCCTCCAGCACCACGTTGCCGAAGGTGTCGGTGACGCTGGGAAAGGTGAAGACGTCGGCGCCGGCGTAGGCGCGGGCCAGGTCCTCGCCGTGCAGGAAGCCGGTGAACAGGATCTCCGGCCGCCGGTGCCGGTCGGCCAGCTCGCGCAGGTAGGGGCCGTCGCCGACCACCACCAGCTGCGCCTGCCGGCCGGTGGCGAGGAAGGCCAGGAACGAGGCGATGAGCCCGTCCAGGTTCTTCTCCCGCGACACCCGGCCGACGTAGAGGAACTTGAAGCAGCCGTCGATGCCGAAGCGGCCCCAGAAGCGCGGATCGCGCTTGCCGGGGTGGAAGAAGGCGGCGTCGACGCCGCGCGGCAGCAGCGACATGCGCTCGACCGCGAAGCCGCGCGCGGCGAGCGCGTCGAGGTAGCAGCGGCTGGAGACGTGGACCCGCTCCATGGCGCCGAAGAACCAGCGCATGTAGGTCCAGGTCATCTCCTCGAGCGTGGCGCTGCCCGACAGGTGCCGGACGTAGAGCGGGAAGTCGGTGTGATAGATGCCGATCGCCGGGATGCCCAGGAGCCGCGCCGCGGCGAGGCCGGCCAGCCCCAGCGGTCCCGGGGTGCTGATGAGGATCTCGGAGTAGCGCTCGCGCTCGCAGTGCTCCAGCACCTCGAGGAGCGGCGGCAGCTTGAGCGTCTGGGTCTCGTAGCCGGGGATGGGGAAGGCGGCGACGGGGGTGAAGTTGCGCACCGGGAGGTCCGGCGGCGGGGTCTCCTCGCCGCAGGTGATGGCGACCAGGCAGCGGTTGCGCTGGCGGGCCAGGCCGGCCAGGGTGCGCACCGTCTTGGCGACGCCGTTGACGTCGGTGAGCGTGTCGGTGAACCAGGCCTTCTTGCCGCCGCGCGGCAGGCGCGGCCCGGCCAGGGCTTCCTCCGCCCCCAGGCCGAGGAAGCGGTGCGCCGCCATCTCCAGCAGATCGGCGTCCTTGTGCTGCGCCTGGAGCGCCACCAGGTAGGGCGCCAGGGTGAGGGCGAGGGGCGCGAGCTGGCCGGCGGCGGCCGCCAGGCTCTCCGCCAGCCGGCCGCGGCGGGCGTGGTGCAGCAGGCCCTGGAGCAGGGCGTTCGCCACCTCCTGGCTCGCCCGGTTGGCGGCCTCGAAGGTGCGGCGGTCGACCGCCGGCTCCTCGCCCGCACCGTGGGCGCCGCCGCGCGGCACGGTCACCGCGGCGCGGCGCCGCCCCTCCTGGCCGTGCGCCAGGCCGTGCAGCAGCTCGCCGAACGGGTTGCGCCGGCTGCCCAGGCCGAGCGGGAACTGCCGCCGGTAGTACTCGTGGGCGATGCTGAACAGGCTCTGCGCCAGGCGCAGGCTGGAGCCGGTCTCGCCGCCGGGCTGGTGATGGCCGGCGCGCAGCGCGGCGAGGAAGCCGGCGACGCCGCCGCCGTCCCCCGGCGCGCCGGCGGTGGTCTCGGTCCAGGTGGTGGCCACGTAGTGGCCGCCGTGATCGTCGCTGCCGCCGGTGAAGCTCTTGATCCACGGCGTGGGGCCGGCGGGGGCCAGCCGGTGGCGCTCCGCCAGCTCCTCGACCACCTCGCGGGTGAGGGCGCCGAAGAGGCGGCGCACCAGGTCGTTGGCGCGGCGGTCGTGGATGCCGTTGAGGGCCTCGAAGCGGTTGAACAGCACCAGGAGCTTCTCGAGCTGCGCGAGGGTGAGCATGTCGTTGACGCGGTAGAGCGGATGGGCGACGGAGTGGATGACGCCGGCGGCCACCAGGTAGTCGCGCAGCTCGTAGACGTTCTTGCGCAGCTCCTGGATGTCGCGGTGCTGGGCCTCGGTGATGCCGACGACGAGGCAGTGGATCTCGCAGCCGTCCTCGGGGAACTCGACGGTGACCTCCTCGGAGAGGAAGGTGCCGGGCAGGTGCGCGATCTCCAGGGCGCCGGCGATGGTGTCGTGATCGCTCAGCGTCACGAAGTCCATGCCGCGCTCGCGGCAGAGGCGGTAGACCTCCCGCGGCTCGGTGAAGCTCTCCGGCGCCCCGAACTGGCGCAGGATCCACTCCGTCGGGCGGTTCGAAGCCTTGCTGTGGACGTGCAGGTCGGCCCTTGCCGTCATCTACGGTCCCCCCAGATCGCGCGGCGGCGGCAGGCTGCCTCGCGGTTTGGAGCCCCATGCTACGGGGCGAAAACGCACCGTAGAATGGCGGCGCGGTAGCGCGGCGTAACGACTGCGCGGCGGCCGTGTGACGATCGGCGCGGGGCCGCGCCAAAACCTGGATGTCTCGCGTTTGCCGCAGTTTGTCACAGGGGCGTGGTGGCTTGCCGGGTGACAATGTGGCAGAATCGAAGGCTCGCGTCGCCCGTGCTCCCCGGCTCCTGGCCGCCGGCGCGCGTCGCCTGCGCCGCCGGCCGCCCTGCTGCCGGCGGCCGGCCGGCAGGGGAGCCGGCGGCAGTCCACGCTCTTGATCGGAGGCCGAGCCGCTTTGTCCGAGCCCAATCCGCACCCGAATCCCGCTGCCGCCGAGGCCACCGCCACCCTGGCCGCGCCGGCCGCCGACCCGGCGGCCCTGTTCATCAACCGCGAGCTGTCCTGGCTGGAGTTCAACCGGCGGGTGCTGCACGAGGCGCGCGACGAGGCCAACCCGCTGCTCGAACGGCTCAAGTTCGTCGGCATCTTCGACAACAACCTCGACGAATTCTTCATGAAGCGGGTCGGCGGGCTCAAGCATCAGCTGGCGAGCAACGTGCGCGAGCTGCCGCCGGACAGCCGCACGCCGCGCCAGCAGCTGGCCGAGATCAACGCCGCGGTGCGGCCGATGCTGGCCGAGCAGCGCCGGCTGCTCAACGAGGAGCTGCTGCCGGCGCTGCGCCAGCACGGCCTGGAGATCGTGCGCTGGAGCGAGCTGCGCGCCGCCGAGCGGCGGCACCTGAGCGAGGAGTTCGACCGCCGCATCTACCCGGTGCTGACGCCGCTGGCGGTGGACCCGGCGCACCCGTTCCCGTTCATCTCCAACCTCAGCCTGTCGCTCGCCGTGTCGGTGCGCGCGCCGGGCGGGCCGCGCGGCGCCCACTGGCACGGCGGCGCCTCGGGCAGCCTGCGCTTCGCGCGCATCAAGGCGCCGCACATCCTGCCGCGCTGGGTGCAAGTGCCGAAGACGCTGCGCTACGTGCCGCTCGAAGAGGTGATCGCCAACAACCTGGAGCGGCTGTTCGAAGGGATGGAGATCGTCGAATCGCACCCCTTCCGGGTGACCCGCAACTCCGACGTGCAGCGCAACGAGGACGGGGCCGACGACCTCCTGGAGGCGATCCAGGAGGAGCTGCGCGAGCGGCGCTTCGCCACCGTGGTGCGCCTGGAGCTGGCCCGCGGGTGCCCGGAATGGATGCGGTCGCTGCTCTGCGAGCAGCTGGAGATCGGCCCGCAGGAGGTGTTCGAGCTGGAGGGGCCGCTCGGCCTGCGCGACCTGATGCAGCTGGGCTCGGCGCCGCTGCCGTCGCTGCGCTTCCGCCCCTGGACCCCGGTCACCCATCCGCGCCTGGCGGCCATCGAGGCGGGCAACGCGGACGACCTGTTCGGCGCCATCGCCGCCGGCGACCTGCTGGTGCATCACCCCTACGATTCGTTCTCGACCAGCGTGCTGCGCTTCATCGAGCAGGCGGCGGTGGACCCCAACGTGGTCGCCATCAAGCAGACCCTCTACCGCACCTCGTCCGATTCGCCGAACATGAAGGCGCTGATGCGCGCCGCCGAGGGGCGCACCCAGGTGGCGGTGACGGTCGAGATCAAGGCGCGCTTCGACGAGGCGGCCAACATCGAGTGGGCCGAGGCGCTGGAGGGCGTCGGCGCGCACGTCGCCTACGGCGTGGTGGGCCTCAAGACCCACGCCAAGGTGGCGCTCGCGGTGCGGCGCGAGCGCGACCAGCTGAAGAGCTACATGCATCTCGCGACCGGCAACTACAACCCCGACACCGCCAAGCTCTACACCGACCTCGGCCTGTTCACCTGCGATCCGGAGATCGCCGCCGACGTGGCGCAGCTGTTCAACATGCTGACCGGCTACGTGCACCGGCCGCATTTCAACAAGCTCCTGGTGGCGCCGATCAACATGCGCCAGCGCTTCGTCGAGCTGATCCGCCGCGAGGTGGCGCACTGCGCGGCGGGGCGCGGCGGCCAGATCATCGCCAAGATGAACTCGCTAGAGGACCGCGAGATCGTCGAGGAGCTCTACGCCGCCTCGGCGGCGGGCGTCGAGATGGACCTGATCGTGCGCGGCATCTGCCGCCTGCGGCCCGGGCTGCCCGGCCAGAGCGAGACCATCCGCGTCATCAGCATCGTCGGCCGTTTCCTCGAGCACGCGCGGATCTTCTACTTCGCCAACGCCGGCCGGCCGGAGTACCTCATCGGCTCGGCCGACTGGATGTCGCGCAACCTCGACTACCGGGTGGAGGCGATCGTGCCGGTGGAGGACGTGCGCCTCCAGGAGGAGCTCAAGGAGATCGTGGACCTGCAGCTGACCGACAACGTGAAGGCGTGGGACCTGCGGGCGGACGGCTCCTACCACCAGCGCCGCCCGCCCGCGGGCACGGCGCCCATCTCCAGCCAGGACATCCTGATGCAGCGCGCCCTCGACCGCGCCGGCCGCCCGGCCGTCGGCAGGGCCTAGGTAGGCCGTCAGCGCCCTGTCCGCGGAACTACGCCCCCTTGAGGTACTTCCCGAAAAACTCCACCGTCCGCTTCCAGGCATCCTCCGCCGCCGCCGGCCGGTAGCCCGTCCCCGACGGGTTGGCGAAGGCATGGCCGGCGCCGTCGTAGATGTGCACCTCGACGTTCTTGCCCAGCTGCTTGAGCGTGCCCTCCATCTCGTGCACCGCCGCCGGCGGGATGCTGCGGTCGTCGGCGCCGAACAGGCCGAGCAGCGGCGCGCGCAGCTGGCCGAGACGGCCGCGGTCCTTCTCCGGCTGGCCGTAGTACATGACGGCGGCGTCGATCCCCTGCGGCAGGTCGAGGGCGGTGGCGAGGGACCAGCCGCCGCCGAAGCACCAGCCGATGACGCCGATCCTGGGCGCCCCCTGCTTCTTGAGGAACTGGTCGGCGGCGGCGAGGACGGTCCTGGCGTAGTCGGGATTGGACATCACGCCGGCGGCCAGCTTCTTGGCGTCGTCGGGCTTGGTCGCCACCTTGCCGTCGTAGAGGTCCACCGCCAGCGCCGTGTAGCCCTCGCCGGCCAGCCGCCGCGTCATCGCCTTGATGTTGTCGTTGAGCCCCCACCATTCGTGGATGACGATCAATCCCGGGAGCGGTGCGGCGGCGCCGGCCGGGGGAGTGGCCTGGCCGCCGGGGGCCGGCGGGGTCCTGGAGGGCGGCGGCGGGGGCGGGGCGGCAGGCGTCCTCGGCACCGCCAGGTAGCCGCGCAGCGAGCGCCCGTAGCTCTGGCCGAACACCACCTCCGAGCCCTCCACCGGCTGCGCCGGCGCGGCGGTCGCGGCCGGGGTGGCGGCGGGCATGTCGTGCTGGTGCTCGGCGGCCATCTGATCGAGTCCGGCCAGGGCTTCCGTCCGCGCGGTGGCGGCGGAGGTGCTGGAGGCGTGGGCGACGTGGAGGGCCGCGGCCCCGAGGGCGAGGGTGAGGATCAGGGCGCCGGCCGCGGCCGGTACCAGGTTACGCTTCATCGTCATCTCCTCCTTGGCGCCGGCCGCGCTCACAGCGTGGTCAGCACGCGCGCGATGCGCTCCAGCGCCCAGTCGATCTCCTCGCGGCGGATCACCAGGGGCGGAGCGATGCGGATCACTTGATCGTGGGTCTCCTTGCACAGCACTCCCTCGGTCTGCAGCGCCTCGCAGAAGCGGCGGGCGCCGCCGGCCTCGCGGTGCAGCTCGACGCCCACCCACAGCCCCTTGCCGCGCACCTCCTTGACGTGGCGCGAGGGGATGGCCCTGAGGCGCTCCATCAGGTAGGGCCCGAGCGCCGCCGCGTTCTCGATCATCCCCTCCTCCACCAGGACGCGCAGGGCGGCCCTGGCGACCGCGGCGGCGACCGGGTTGCCGCCGTAGGTGGAGCCGTGCTGGCCGGGCTTGATGACCAGGATCACCGGGTCGTCGGCGAGGATGCCGGAGACCGGATAGAAGCCGCCCGAGAGCGCCTTGCCGACGATCACCATGTCGGGGCGGATGCCCTCGTGCTGGAAGGCGAAGAGCTTGCCGGTGCGGCCCAGCCCCGACTGGATCTCGTCGGCGATCAGCAGCACGTTGTGGCGGCTGGCCAGCTCGCGCAGCCGCGCCAGGAAGCCGGCCGGCGGCACCACGATGCCGGCCTCGCCCTGGATGGGCTCGACCAGCACCGCGGCGACGTTGGCCCCGTTCTCCTCCAGCGCGCGCTCGACGGCCGCGGCGTCGCCGTAGGGCAGGCTGCGGAAGCCGGGGGTGAAGGGCCCGAAGCCGTCGCGGTACTCGGCCTCGCTCGAGAAGCCGACCAGGGTGGTGGTGCGGCCGTGGAAGTTGTGCTCGAACACCAGGATCTCGGCCTGGTCCGCGGCCACCCCCTTGACCGTGTAGGCCCACTTGCGGGCGGTCTTGATCGCCGTCTCCACCGCCTCGGCGCCGGTGTTCATCGGCAGGAACTTGGCGAAGCCGGCGAGGCGGCAGATCTGCTCGTAGAACGGTCCGAGCTGATCGCTGCGGAAGGCGCGCGAGGTGAGGGTGACGCGGTGGAGCTGCTCGACGAGCGCCTGATGGATGACGGGATGGCAGTGCCCCTGGTTGACCGCCGAGTAGGCGGCCAGGCAGTCGAGGTACTTCCGCCCCTCGACGTCCCACACCCAGACGCCCTCGCCGCGGGTCAGCACGACGTCGAGGGGATGGTAGTTGTGGGCGCCGTAGCGCTCTTCGAGCGCAATGAGATCGGCCGCGTTGACGGTCGGTTCCAGCACGGTGACGCTCATGGTTTCCTCCGGAAGGGGGAGAGCTGCGGAGCCACCCCTATATAGCACGCCGGTCCGGCGCCGGGGAACCCCCGCCCAGGAGGTGGCGGCTCGGTTTGCCTCCCTCTCCGGCGCCCCTACCTGAAGTAGCCGGCAACGTCCAGGAGCAGGTGCACCGTCCCGGTCGAATCGTTCTTGACCGTCACCGCGCCCGCGGGGCTCGTGGACAGCTTGAGGACCGCGTTGCTGGCGAGGGTCCTGCCGGGGAGGAAGTTGATGGCGCTGACCAGGGGCGGCGACGGCAGGTCGGCGGGGTAGAGGCGCAGGTCGCCGCCCGCGGCCGGCTGCACGACGGTGATGTTGACCGCCACCGCGGCCGCGCCGGCCGGGATGCCGCAGGCGCCGGTCAGGGTGAAGGTGCGCCCGCCGGCCGCCGGCAGCGCCGGGCCGCCCAGGGGGCCGGCCGGGTTGCGCGTATCGACCACGCGGCAGGGGGGGAGGGTGTAGAAGGCGGCCGGCGCCGGCGGCGCGGTGAGCGCCGCGACGGTGCGGTTGGCCATCACCACGCCGGCGCCGGAGTCGCGGTCGGCGCCCGCCGCCATCACGTCGAGCGCCGACGAGAGCATGGCCGCCCGGACCTGCGCCGCGCCGGGATGGCCGGGCATCGACAGCGCCAGGGCGGCGATGGCGCCGGCGTGCGGCGCGGCGGCCGAGGTGCCGCAGAAGATGGCGAAGCTGGGCACGTTGGTGTCCACGCAGTCGGCGGCGGTCAGGTCGGGCTTGGCGAGCAGCGTGCCGCCGTTGCTGCCGATGAGGAAGTTGCCCGGGGTGATCGGCGTGCCGTCGGCCTGGTAGAAGACGCGGCGGAAGCCGTCGGAGCTGTAGAGCTCGACCGGATCCTGGGCGCCGCCGGCGAAGGCGGCGCCGCCGGCGTTGGAAACGTTGGTGGCGGCAACCGAGACGGCGCCCGCGGCGGCGTTGTGGCCGAAGGTGGCGGCGGAGGTGGCGAGCTGCAGCTCGCCGCGCTCGGTGTCCAGGTGCAGGGCGCGGGTCTGGCCGCTGAAGCGGGTGACCACCAGGAAGGTGCCGGCGCTCTGCGGGCCGATCTGCTCGTAGGGGTCCTGGGTGCCGTTCTGCCGCGTCGTCGAGAAGGCGACCACGTCGCCCACCGCGTCGAGCGCGAAGAGGTCGTAGTCGTCGGTGGCGGCGCCCAGTGGGTCGGACCATTTGAGGCTGATGCCGATGCGGGTCGAGGCGGTGAGCTCGTCGGCCGGGTTGCCGCCGCCGAAATCGAGCGCCGCGCCGCTGGTGCCGGGGAGCGTATCGCCGCTGCTGAGGTAGTCGCCCTCCCAGGTGCCGGAGGTGCCGCTGTCCAGGTTGCCGCTGTTGGTGGCCGACGAGAAGTAGAGGGCGCCCTGGGAGGTGACGGTCTCGACCGCGGCGGCGATCGGGCCGTCCTGGAACACCCCCTCGTCGAGGTAGGTCACGTCGTCGATGATGACGGCGCAGCCGGCGGCCTGCAGGGCGAGGATGTTGTCCGCCATCGCGGCGTCGCTCCCCAGGCCGGTGGCGTAGTAGAGCTGGGCGCCCGGCGCCAGGGTGTGCACGATCTCCAGGATCGCCGTCCCCTCGTCACCCGAGCCGCCCTGCCCGGTGAGCACGGTGACCGCCGGCAGGGCGCCGGCCGCCTGCTGGGCGGCCAGCGAATCGACGCCGTCCGAGAGCACCCCCACCTTGACGCCGGCGCCGTTGTAGCCCAGGGCGCGGACGAGATCGGCGGCGTGCGCATGGTCGCCCTGGGTGGAGGAGATGGCGCTGGTGACCGCGGAGGCGCTGGACGCGCCCGGCGCC
>JASLEW010000157.1 GCA_030150965.1 Thermoanaerobaculia bacterium
CCGCACCCGGCGCGGACTCCGCCGCCGTCCCCGGCGCCGCGCCGTCCGCCGGCGGCTCGCCGCGCGGCGAGCCGCCGACCCCGGCGGTGCAGGCGCTCTACGACCGCGGCTACACGCTGTACCACCAGAAGCACTACCTCGATGCCGAGGCGAGCTTCCAGCGCTTCCTCCAGGCCGAGCCGCAGAGCGAGCTGGCCTCCAACGCGCAGTACTGGATCGGCGAGTGCCGCTACTCGCGCGGCGACATGCGCGGCGCGCTCTCGGCGTTCCGCGAGACGGTGAGCCGCTACCCGCAGGGGAGCAAGGCTCCCGACGCCCTGCTCAAGGCCGGGATGTCGCTCGAAGCGCTCGGCGACCGCGAGGGCGCCCGCGCCTCCTACCAGGAGGTGCTGCACCGCTATCCCGGCACGGCCGTCGCCGCGGTGGCCGAGGAGCGCCGGGCCAAGCTTCCGTAGCCGGCAAAGCTCAAGGAGAACTTGAGCTATCCGGCGGTAAAACTTGACAGGGCAAGGCCGAGCGCGCTAGCTTAAGGTATAGAGACTTCACTATACCCAGGTTTGCCTCCGGCCTGAGCCGGGCAAGCCCGAGAGATCACTGCCAGGCAGCACCGGGAGGCGACCGCGCGGACCTGCGCGGCGGCGGAGGAGGAGACGCGGTATGAAAGTGCGGCTCGCCGGCTTCACCCTCGCAATCGTCCTGCTGGGGGTCTCGGCCGCGCCGGCCGCCAGCCGGCCGCGCCGCGCCCACGACAGCCGCCCGCCCCGCGACCTCCACCTGGTGGGGGACCACTGGACCGCCTGGAACCCGCCCACCCCGGACCCCGGCGTCCAGGTCTACGTCATCGCCAGGGGCGACACCCTCTGGGACCTGGCCAAGCGCTTCTACGGCAATCCCTACCTCTGGCCGCAGCTGTGGGAGAAGAACCAGTACATCCTCGACGCCCACTGGATCTATCCCGGCGATCCGCTGGTGACCGGCATCCAGGTGGCGCCGGCGCAGACTCTGGCGCAGGCCGGGGGCGGCGAGGGCGCCGGCCCGGCGAGCGGCGGTGGGCCGGCGCCGCTGCCGCCGCCCGAGGTGACGGGGGTCGAGAGCGCCGGCAGGGCCGCCTCCGCCCCGGTGCCGCTGGGCGCCGAGAGCGATATCTACTGCAGCGGCTGGATCGGCGACGCCGGCCAGCAGTTCCCGTACACCATCGTCGGCTCCGAGTTCGACAACCTGGTGCCGAGGATCAGCTTCCGCGAGCGGCACCTCAACGAGATCACCGGGCCGTCCACCGCCAAGGTGGACATGTTCACCGGCGACATCGTGTACCTGAGCGGCGGCAGCGTCCAGGGGCTCACGCCGGGGAGCGTGTTCACCATCGTCGGCGCCGAGCAGCCGGTCGTCCACCCCCTCACCAACCAGGTCTTCGGCAGCTTCTACCCCTACCGCGGCCGGGTCCGGGTGCTCTCGGTCCAGGAGAGCACCGCCATCGGCGAGATCATCTTCTCCTGCGACTCGGTCCAGCTCGGCGACCGCCTCCGCCCCTTCGAGCCCGAGCCGGTGCCGCTCGGCCGGCAGACCGCGATGCGCCCGATCAACCTGCCGGCCACGCCTGACCACCTGAAGGACGCGCCCTGCATCATCTACTCCTACAACATCATCTCCCTCGGCCAAGACCACGTCGCCTTCATCGACCGCGGCTCGGACCAGAACGTCACGCCGGGCGACGTGTACACCCTCTACCGGATGAGCGATGCCGGCATGCCGCCGCTCGTGCTCGGCGAGGTCGCCGTCCTCTCGGTGCAGAAGCGGACCTCGCTGGTGCGCATCCTCCAGTCCCTCTTCCCGGTCTACGTGGGAGACCGCCTGGATCCGAAGTGAGGGTGGCGGCCCGACGCCCCGCCGGAGCAGTCGGAGCTGCCGGCGTTGAGTTGAGCAAGAACTGAAGTGAGGTTCCGGCCCCGCCCGGGGAGCCGCGCTGTGGTACGCTTACTCCCCTTCGCCCGAGGCTCCATGGCAGAACAAAACCTCAACGGACGTCTGTACCAGATCGTCGATGAGCTGGTGCGCCGGGGGCTGACGCTGGAGCAGGCACGGCGGGAGTTCGAGCGCCAGTTCATCGTCGCCTCGCTCAAGTCCAACCGCGGCAACTTCTGCCGCTCGGCCAAGTCCCTGGGGGTCCATCGCAACACCTTGCGCAACAAGGTCTCCGATCTCGGCATCGGCTGCGAGGACTATGACCTCCCCGGGCGGCGCCAGGCGCGGCGAAGGAACAACCACGGCCACAACCTGCCCCCGCTCTGACCAGCCGACGGTCCGGCCGGCCTGACGGTCGGACCGGCCTGACGGCCGCAAGCTCCTCCTCTGCCGGTGCCCGTCCTCTCCCGGGGACACCCCCTGGCATCGAACTCGCAAGACAAACAGTTAGCTTTTTGGCCCATCCGCGCGATCGGATCGTGGTGGGCGTGTAGAGACGCGCTGCAAGGCTCGCATGCACTTGCCCTGTCCGGCCCAATCGGCCCGGGCGCGGCAGGTTCAGGAGAGTCCTGCGGCCGAACTGCAAAGAGGATGCAAGCCTTGAGAGAACGAAAACAACGTCGCTGGCCCTCCTTCGCGCCGGTGATGATCCTGTCCCTGCTGCTCGGCCTGCGGGCCATCCCCTCCGACCCGGCCATCCCGAGCCGGAGCCAGCGTCCGCCGGACCTCGACGAGCAGCTGGCGCGGCGGCAGCTCACCCTGCTGATCGCCGGCGGGGCGGTGACCAACCCGGGAGCCGCCCTCTTCAGCCCCCGGGACCTCTCGACGGCGCTCGACGGCACCCGCCGTCGCCGCCTGGGCCTCTTCGCGCGCGACTCCGCCGTGGACGGCCGCGCCGGGCTGCTGCGCGCCGTGCCTTACGGCGACCTGCTGGCGGCGGCCGGCCTGCGGCATCACATCGATTCGCTGCTGCTGGCGGCGGTGGTCGAGGCCGAGTCCCAGTTCTCCCCTCACGCCGTGTCGCCGTGCGGCGCCGTGGGGCTCATGCAGCTGCTGCCGGAGACCGCCCGCGAGTACGGCGCCGCGGACCTCCGTGAGCCGTCCGCCAACATCGAGGCCGGCAGCCGCTACCTGCGGGCGTTGCTCGACCGCTTCAAGGACCGTCCCGACCTCGCCCTCGCCGCCTACAACACCGGTCCCGAGGTGGTCGCCCGCTACGGGTGCGTGCCGCCCTACCGCGAGACCCAGGACTTCGTCCGCCGCGTGCTCGGCCGCTACGCCCAGCACCGGCGCGATCTGGGCCTGCTGCCGCTCGGCTTCGAGGATCTCCTGGCCAGCGTCGGCATGCACGGACACCCCAAGGGATAGCGTTGATCCCTGCCGGAGGGGCGAGGGGCGGTGCAGGAGGCCGCCCCCGCGCCCTTTCGGCGCACGGCCGCGCCGCACTGGCACGTCCGGCGCGATACCCCTCGAGCGATGAGCGAGGAGAAGCTTCCTTGAGGCTGGGGGAAAATGCCCCTCCAGCCGGCGGCCAGGGGGCGCCAGGGGCGGTGGTACACTAGGCGTATGCATCCGCCGAGCCTGTTCGACATCCTGTTCATCTTTGCCATCGTCCTGCTCTTCTGGGGACCGGCCCGCCTGGGCGGCCTGGGCAAGGGGCTTGGCGATGGCATCCGCAACTTCCGCAAGAGCCTGAAGGGCGACACCCCGCCGCCCCCGCCGTCCGACCGCCAACCGCCGCCAGCGTGACCGGCAGCTGAGCCCCCGGCCGGGCCAGGCACCGGCGTCGCGGCCCCGCCCGGCCTGCAGCCCTCACCGCACCGCGGCCGCCTGCTGGGGCGCCTGTTGCTTGAGCCAGCCGTTCACCCGCGCTTCCAGCAGGTCGAGCGGCAGGGCTCCGCCGTTCAGCACCTCGTCGTGGAACGCCTTGAGGTCGAAACGCTCGCCGAGCTGCGCCTTGGCGCGTTCCCGCAGCTCGCGGATCTTCAGCTGCCCCATCTTGTAGGCCAGCGCCTGCCCCGGCCAGGCGATGTAGCGGTCCGTCTCCGACTGGGCCATGACCTCGTTCACATCGTTGGCGCGCATGTAGGCGATCACCTGGTCCCGCGTCCAGCCCAGGTCGTGGATGCCGGTATCGACCACCAGCCGCACCGCGCGGAAGAGCTCCGAGTTCAGCCGGCCGTAGTCCGAGACCGGGTCCTTATAGAAGCCGATCTCCTTGCCGAGCTCCTCCGCGTAGAGCGCCCAACCCTCCGTGTAGGCCGACAATCCGCCGCCGGAGAACACCCGGAACTTGGGCAGCCCCTGCAGCTGCTGCGCCACGCTGAGCTGGAGATGGTGCCCGGGCACCCCCTCGTGATACGCCACCGCTTCGTCGTTCACCAGCGACCGGTGCGTCGGGTCGGAGACGGCCACCACCACCCGTCCGGGGCGTCTGCCGTCCGGGGTGCCGCGGTTGTAATGGGTCGATCCGGCGGCGTCGAAGGCCGGCATCGCCTCGACCGTGACCGGCGCCTTGGGGAGCAGGCCGAACAGCTCCGGAAGCCGCGGCTGCATCTGGTCGATGTACCTCTTGAAGTCGGCGACGATCTGCTCTTCGCTCTGCGGCCGCCACCGCGGATCGCCGTTGATCGCGGCGCGGAAGGCGGCAAGGTCCCCGTACCCCTGGGCGCGGGCGAGCGCCGTCATCTCCGCCGTGATCCTCGCCACCTCCGAGAGCCCCAGGGCATGCACGGCCGCCGGGGTGATGTCGAGGGTGGTCATCGCCTTGACGGCTTCGGCGTAGCGCCGCTTGCCCTCCGGCAGGCTCTCGATCGACAGCGCGGCACGCCCGTGCGGCGCGTACTCGGAGCGCAGGAACGCCGCGAAGCTGCGGTAGGCCGGCAGGACGTCCTCCTCGGCCGCCCGGGTCATCGCCGCCGTCAAGCGTTGCTTCTCGGCGGCGGAAAAGCCGGCCGGAAACTTCTTGAGCGGCAGCAGGAACGGATCCTCGGCGACGATGCCCTCGCACTGTCCCGGCAGCTTGTCGAGCACGATCCTCGGCGGCATCAGGCCGTCCTTCAGACCCGCGCGCAGCACCTCGGTGGTCTGCTGCAGCACCCGCGGGATCTGGCGGAGCCGCGCGATGTAGTCCTCGTAGTGCTGCACGGAATCGAGCGGAACGCTGAGCGGCAGGTCGGCGAGCCGGGTATGGACGCCATTCTGCTGATTGACCGCCATCTCGTGGTTCTTGAGCTCATAGTCCACGTCCGCGCGGAGGAGCTGCCGCTCCAGGAGCTCGTGCGACACGAGGTCGGCGTCGGCCATGCCGGTGGTCGGGATGGCGCGCAAACGGGCCAGGAAGGCGTCGCTCTCCGCGTGCCGCCGCGCGATCTCCGCGAGCGACGCGTCGCCCAGCCGGTCGTTGTAGCGATAGTCGCCCACCGCGGTCGCCCGTTCCGGCGCGCTCTTCAGCCCGGCTTGATAGAGCTCCTCGAAGAGAGCGTTCTGCTTCGCCACGCGCTCCGCCAGGGGAGCGTCCTGGGCATGGGCGGCGGACGAGCAAAGGCCGGCGGCAAGGAGAAGACATGCAAGGTCTCGCATGCGTCCGAGCCTAACAGATGTCCCCCGCACCGGGCGGGAGCGGGCACCCCGGGCAGGCGCCCGGCCGTCAGCCGCGCTGGCGCTCGAGGGTGGAGACCCGCGTCTCGGGACCCGGGAGGCGGTCGATGGCCGGGGGCTGGACGGAGGCCCCGCCGCCGCCGAGCGCCGGGTCCGCCAGCGCCGCGGACCAGCGCTGCGCCAGGTCCCCGGCGAGCGGCGCGCCCTCGGGGAGGCGGCCGAAGTGGCCGAGGAAACGCCCGAGCGTCGGAGCGACCAGCCGCAGGTGGCGCCCGGACCCGCGTTGGGCGAACGCGGTGTAGGTCCCCACGGCCTTGAGGGTGCGCTGGGCGGCGGCGCGGTGGTAGCGCAGCCGGTCGGTTGCGCCCACCAGGCGGTCCTCGACCGCCGGCGGCGGGAACAGCGTGTCGTTGAGCAGCGAGGCGAGGTCGTAGGCCGGCGGCCCCAGGCGGAGATCCTGGTGGTCGAGGACCGCAACCCTGCCCGGCGCGACGGGCACCAGGTTGCGCGCCATGAAGTCGCGGTGGCAGGGTACCGGCGGGTCGGCGGCGAGCGCGCGGCAGAGCGCGTCGAGGGCGGCGCCGAGGGCCTCCGGCATCAGGCCGCGGGGCGCGAGGAAGACGTCAAGGGTCTGCGCCAGCTCCCGCCGCGTCAGCGCCTCGTCGAGCGGCGGATTGAGCTCGCGCACCGGGCCTTCCGGCAGCGCGGCGATGCGCGCGATGAGCGCCGCGGCATCCGCGAAATACGGCGCCAGCTCGGCCCAGGGCCGGCCTTCCAGATCGGCGAGGGTCTGGAGGCCGAGGTCCTCCAGCAGCATCCAGCCGCGCTCGCCGTCCGCCGCCAGCACCCGGGGCACGGGCACCGCCGCCGCCGCCAGAAGGGCGGTGGTGCGCGCGAAACGGGCGTGCGCAGGCAGCAGCTCCGTGGGATAGAGGGCGAGGATGGCCGTCGAGCCGTCCGCCGCGGTCAACCGCCGGTAGCGCCGCGGCGACACGTCGCCGGCCAGGGGCTCTGCCGCGAGCGGGACGAAGCCTTGGGCCGAGAGCCAATCGTCGAGGGGCTGGCGGTCCGAGGGCGTCTCGGGATGCACGGTCCGCATCTTACGTCAGCCAGACCGCCGCCCGTCCCCCGCAGCCTCCATCGGCGCTTTTCCAAGCTGCCTCGGGTACCTAGATACTTCCGGCCACATCGGTGCACAACCGGGGTCACTTGGTCGTCTAACTGGGACACCTCTCCGGACCAGTGTTGTTTGACACCCTCCTGGGGGCAGGGGATAATCCGGCGTCGGCTCCTCTACCAGGTTGCCGGGAGGTTGGTTCGCTGGACGACAAGCTCCACCATATGCTTCGCGACCTGCGTCGCGCTCTTTCCGAAGCCATCTCGGAGTCTTCGGAGGTGAGCAGAACGCTGCGCAAGATCCGCGAGGAGGGCTACTCGCTGTACCTCCTGGTGGATTGCAAGCGCGAGCCGAACGAGCCCGAGGCGCCCGCCGCCGTGACCACGCCGCGGTCGGCCGGCGGCGAGCCGCAGTTCCAGATCGACGGCCGCGACCTCTCCTTCCTGAAGTCCATCGGCATCGATCCCACCCGCCGCCTCCGCCGCCGCCGCAGCAGCGTCTGACCCGGTGCGCTCCCGCCGCGTCAGCGCCTCGTCGAGCGGCGGATTGAGCTCGCGCACCG
>JASLEW010000168.1 GCA_030150965.1 Thermoanaerobaculia bacterium
AGTTCTCCCGCCGCCCGTCGGGGAAGGTCACGTGGTCGAGCTGATTGCTCGCGTTGTAGGTGGCCTGGACCGGCGGGTGGGCCGCGGGGTTCGAGGGGTCGTACAGCCGGTCGGTGATCTTGTCGAGAAAGCCGGCGAGAGCCGGCCGGCGAGCCCGCCGTCTGGGGGAGGAAGTACTCGATGCTGCCGTCCAGGCCCTGGAGCTGCCAGCCCTGGGTGGTGGTGTTGTAGTAGAGGGTCCGGTACTCGTTCAAGAAGCGGTATGACACCGACGGCAGGCAGCGGTTCTTCGTCAGTAGGCAATGAGCTCAAGCTTCGGCACGTGAAGGAAGTCCTTCTGATCGCGGGTGACCAGGCGGGCTTGCTCCTGGACTGCTGACGTGGCAATGAGGACATCCATCGTCCCCACATTCCAGCCGGAGCGCCTCAGCGAATGGAGGATCGCGGCAAAGGAATCGGCGAAAGCGCGATCCGGGTAGACCACTCGAAGGTTTGCGCAGATCCTCTGCACCTTCTCGCGCTCCTCGTCGGCGCGAGCGGCCTGTGCTACCCCAGCGGCGAGCTCGCAAGCGACGAATAGGCTTATCGCGATCTCATCCTGCCTGAATGACCTAAGCAGGGCTCGCGCCGGCCCCTGCTCCCCTGCCGAGGCCTCGCGCATCAGATCGACAACAAACGAGGTGTCGAAGTGAATCACAGGTCCGCAGGACGCGCCGGGCTCATGCTGCGGATGCGAATTTGTTCCTCAATGGCGTCTAGAGTGGCGTCGGAGACCTTGAGGTCGGCGAGGATCTTCTCAAGGTCGGCGCCGGTGGTGCGGCGGCCGAAATGCGCCTTGATGACTTCCGAAAAGCTCTGATCCTTGCGTTTCTCGCGAGCAAGGGCTGCGTAGGCTTCGGGATCAAGAGAGATAGTCTTCGCCATGGCTCAAAGGATGCATCACGACCGCCTTGGAGGTCAAGGCTCAGTTTGGGCTCTCCCTTGCCGCGCCTGAGAGGCATTTGGGCGAAAAAAGCGGGAGGAGGAAAGGCGCTGCGGGTGGGTCGCGGTCTGAGCGTTGAGTGGGTCAGTTTCCGAACGTTGCCAACACCGCGGCCAGTGACGCTCGACCGAAACCTGCTCAGGCAGCTCTCGGATAAGCGTCGCTCCTGGTCTCTTGATGGCACGCTCTCGCTCTATGGTGGCGCCGGTCTCGCCCGGCGGGCCGGCAGCATACCGGCGGCTCTTGCCGGGAGAGCAGCGGCTGCGACCTTGCCTTGCGGCAGGCGGGCTGCGGAAGGCAAGGACGCTGCCGGCAGCTGCCGCAGCTTACCGGCAACCATGGCGCCAGCCGGCGGCAGAGCGAGATCTTCCGGCCTGGCGGCTGCCGAGCATGTGCGCGCGCCCTGGCTGAGCTTTGCGCGGTGCCGGCAGCAGGCGCCGCGTCTGCCGTCTGTCGGCAGGGGCGGCGGCTGCGCGGATCGGGCTCCGGCGGCGGGCTACTGTCGCCGCTCCACGGGCGGAAAGCCTCAACCAGGAAGGGGAGGGGCTGACGCCGGTTGGTATGGCTACGCCGATCGCCGGTCTCGACGCCGTGCGGCGGAGGCTACGCCGGTGGGAAGGCCGTCTGAAACACTCTTAGATACCACAGAGGCGGGAGCGGCCAGGCCGCGGGCGGGCGGGCGGGTGGCGAGGGAGGGCTGGTCGGTGGGCGGCGAGGCAATGGTCCTCGACCCCTCTACTGGCCCGGGGCGGATGGGGGGGAAGCCTCGACCCGGCAACGACGCGACGCAGCACGCGGCCCGAGTCGGGGAAAGCGTGCGGTCGCGCGCTGGCGCCATTCCCGGACCACCTGTGGCACGTCGGTTCGACGGGTTCCGCGAAGCAGGGGCGGCTCGGCGGCCGAGGTCGGTCGTGGGTAAAGGAAGAAAGGACCGCCTCCTGGCACCAGCATCGCCGGAGTCCTGCCGGGTGATGCCTGCTTGATGCCTGTGACCTCTTGCCGGGGAAGCTTGCTCGGCCTAAGTTATTGATTTGATTGGTGCACCCAGGAGGATTTGAACCCCCAACCTACAGATCCGTAGACAGTCTGCGCTTTGCTAATTAAGAGGACAGGAGACGATACGAGGAGACAGAATGTAGAGCGGGGTCAATGACTTATAACTCCATCAGCCGCTTGCGGGTGGATACGGGCAGACACGGGATGACATAGGAAGCCGCCGGCTCATTCGTCCAGAATCGTCCAATTGAGGTATGCTCTTGCCATGCCTCGCACGCCCCAGAACGCCATCCGCCTCACCGACCGGTCCCTGCGTGCCCTCAAGCCCGGCGCAGCGTTGAAGGAGATCATGGACCTCAACCTGCGCGGCTTCGGCGTCAGGGTGTTCCCGTCCGGCCGGAAGACATTCTTCATGCGCTACACGATCCCGGGCGGGGCCGAGCGCCGGTTCAAGGTGGGCAACTTCGAGGAAATGAGCCTGGAAGCTGCCTACACCAGGGCGAAGTCTCTCATCGGCGAGATCGTTCAGGGTGCCGATCCCCAGGGTGAACGAGAGAAGCGCCGCCAGGGCTTGACGTTCCGGCAGCTGGCGGAGTCATTCCTGAATGCCTCGGCCGCCACTCTCAAGCCTCGGACCCTGGCGGAGTGGGACCGGATCGTCAGACACGACCTCCTGCCGGCATGGGGCGAGATGCCGGCCGAGGCGATTCGACGGCGGGACGTCGCCGACCTCCTGCAGGCGATCGTCGCGCGGGGCGCGAAGACGCAGGCGAACCGCACCCGCGCCGTCGCCATGAGCATCTTCCGCCACGGCGTCGAGCGGCAGGTGGTAGCGGACAACCCCGTGCTTCCGATCCGCAAGCCGACCAAGGAGAGGTCCCGGCAGCGGGTCCTGTCGCCGGACGAGATCCGCGCGCTCTGGGCGATCTGGGAGGAGGAGGGCTCCCAGGCTTCGGTCCTGTACCGGATGCTCTTGCTCACCGGCCAGCGCTGGCAGGTCGTTGCGACCATGCGATGGGAGCACATCTCCGGTGAGTGGTGGAACCTGCCCGGCGATCTCACCAAGAACCACCATCCGCACTCCGTGTATCTGGTGCCCAGGGCGGTTGCGCTGCTGAACGCGACTGCCAAAGCCGGAGCGGAGTGGGTCTTCCCAAGCCCCAGGGTGCCCGGCAAGCCGCTCGGCGACCTCAGCACCGCCAAGAAACGGTTCCGCGAAGCGGCCTACCGGCGGGAGCACGGCCTTGCCGAGCCGCTCTCGAAGCTGGCCCCGGGGGAGGAGGCCGCTCTCCGCGCCGCCGTCAAGAAGGAGCAGGACTGGACGCCGCACGATCTGCGCCGCACGGTTGCCACCGAGCTCGGCGACATGGACGTCTCGGAGAAGGTGATTGCCCTGATCCTGGGTCACCATCGCGGCGGCGTGACCGCGATCTACGACCGGGCGAAGCGCCTGCGCCAGATCAGGGCTGCCATGCTTGCGTGGGAGCACCGACTGGACGAGATCCTGCGCGGCGAGGACCAGGCCGGCTTCGAGCAGCTGCTCGACTTCCCGGCCCCGCTGGCCAACGTCTAGCCCCGCATCCCATGCGCTCCTCCTGCTGATCGCTGCCGGCATGGCCCTGCGCGACGGTGGGAGTGAAGGACGCGGGTTGGCCGGCAGCGGTGGCCGGGCTGCCAGCACCGCCGTTGATGCGACGGCGGCCTTCGGCTCATTCGGCCACGGTCGATCCACAGTGCGGGCCTCTCCTCGGGTCGGGCCGCGGTCGGCTCGGGAACCGGTCGCAGCACGGGGACCCACGGGAACCTTCTTCGGAGCCGAGGCTGGCCGCGAGCGGGGCATAGGCCTGCGCCGTCTCTCGATCCTGCGGTGCGGCGGCGGCGCCGCCATAGAGCTCACGGCGGCGCGGCGACGGCGGAGCAGGCCGCGTCAGCCCTCGCCGCCCTCCGCCGCTTCCTTCTCTAGGCCCGCCACCGCCGCCTGCACGCCCTGCGCCCCAACGCCGTGCGCCGGGCCCTGCGCCCGCCCGACAGCCCGCCGCCGACGCCAGCGCGAGCCCCGCGCCCGCCGGCTGGCCCGCCGCCGGCGCCAGCGCGAGCCCTGAGCCCGCAGGCCTGCCATTGCCGACCGGGTCAGGGCGCTCCGCGGCAGGATCGTGAAGTCCGTGAGATGAGAGGGTGGGGCCCTCGCGTCGTGGGCCCTGATCGCGTCCAGGCGCAATCGACCTTGGGCCTGCTCCTTCAACGCGCGGCATTCCCTCGCGGCTTCGCCCTCCCCGCAAGGCGCATGCCGCTCTCAGTCACTGGCGCTCGTGCGCGTCCTCGCCAAGCCCCAGGCGTTTGGCGATGCCCCCCAGCGACGGCGGCAGCCTGACGTTCCGCAGCGCCTGGGCCATCGATGACGACAAACCCAGGGCGTTGGCTCGAGATTGCGCCAGCGCGATGCTGAAGTCGTCTCGCTTCTTGTCCACCTCGTCGACGAACGCCTTGGTTTCCTCCGGCGTCCCCATCGCCGCGATCTCCGGCGCCTCGGCGAGGAACCGCTTGACGTCGGCCATGAGATCCAAAGTTCGCCGCTCCACCGCGAAGAACTCCTGCATCCCCTCGGCCTCGGACGCCAGGATGTCCAGACCCGCCTCTCCCCTCACCAGCGCCCTCTTGACCTCGTCGTCGGTGATCCAGCTCGCACCTGCAAGCTGGTACCAGTGCTTGTTCAAGTCGTAGAACTTCCTGGCCTCCGCGATGGAGACGTGAGTCACGTAGATCTTCCAGACGTAGCTCTCGACCGCGACGACGACGAAGTTCTCGTGCGCTATCCGCAGCTGCTCCAACAGGTGCTGGCCGGTGGCCCTGCTTCTCTTCAGCCCTCCCTCGACAAGCTTCAGCTGCTCCTCCCTCCTGGTGATCCCATCTCGCTCGTTCAGCCTGCGCACGGTCGCGAGCTCCCGCGCCGCCGCCGGGATCGAATCGCAATACGTCGCTATACTGCTGATTTTCTCAGCGTTGGTGTAATGGCTGACATCGGCGCCAGAAAAGTGTAGCTTCGCTGCTCGCCGCCGTGGTTCAGCGCTCTCGCTCGGGATTGCCGGTATCGGGGTGAGCGGCAGCCTGCTCTGCCGCACGTCGCCAAAGCTGCCCAGGTAACGCCTGCCCCCTTTGGGGGTCACATAGAGGAACCAACGCAGTGCGTTGTCCTGCTGATCGTCCAACTCGGCGAGGACCGTCTGGGTCGCTTTCGCGAAGAAGCGCTCATGGCTCTGCAGCGTTTTATTTTCGCGTTCCACCGCGGCCAGCGCGCTGCGGGATTGCCGCAGGTCGTCGGCGGTTTGCCGTGCGAAGGCTACCTCGAAGTTCGCTTCGGACACCTGCGCCTGCAGGTCATACAGGGTCTCGTAAGCAACGCCGAGCAGCCGCTGCAGCCGCTCTGCCAGGTCGTCGGCGCTCGTTGGATCCGAGCCGTATTCCTCCTCGATGGCCGCCGGATGCGGCAAGACGGGGGCGAGCCGGCTGACCAGGCTTGCGTAGTCCCTCGCGTCCTGGGGAAACGGGTCGGGCTTCGCCTGCGTGCGAGGCGCGGGGGCGGAGTCGAGCGAGCGGCAGTAGTGATTGTACGCGGCGGTTCCGCGATATTCAGGGAGGTCGCAGATCGACGTGGCAGGTGGCGTCGGCTGTGCCGCGAGCAACGGACAGATGAAACCGAGGCAAGGCCACAGGAGGCGCGCCGCCCTTCCCATGCCTCGCGGTCGCTCCGCTCGGACAGCGGTACTGGCCGCGGTCAAGGAGCGAGCCACCGCCCCACCGTCCGTCTTCCTGCCTCGTTCAGCGCTCCGTGCCGCTGCCGCGGAGCCCCACCCTCGGCGGGATCGAGCATGATGACCTCGGCCGCTGCGGTCGCCGATGCCGGAAGGCAGGCCCGCGTGCGGGCCGCCCACCTTGCCCTACTGCCGTTCGACGGTCCCATCCTCATCTTCGGTCTAAGTCTAAGGCGGACCGCGGTCGTCGGCGCTCGGTCCAGTTTCGGCGCTCAAAGATAGCGTATTTCAATTAGTATAGCGCAAGCAGAGGAGAGAACGCCCCTCCTCGGCGTTGAAGCGGCTGTCGCTGATCGGTGCGGAGGCTGATCGCCGAGGCTCCAGTGCCGCCAGCTTGCAATCTGCTCCCAGCCTCAATCCCTCAACCCGCCCCGCCCCCCGCCACCCACGCTGCCATCTCCTCATCCGCAAAGTAAGGCACCCGCCTGCCCCGCCGGATCGGCCCGCGCAGGCGGTCGAGGTCGGCGGGCGCCAGGGTCAGGTAGAGAGACATGGGACGCTCGCCGGACACGAGGTCGAGGGGCGCGAAGTCGCTTGCCGCGGTGTTGGCCGCGAGCACTGGGTCGCGGAACAGCGCCAGGTGCGCCTGCGCAGGGGTGGAGGGGCTTCCACGCCGGCGCTGAGCGCTCGCGGCGGCGATGCCAGAGGCGTGCCCTGGGCTTTCCTTAGCGGCAGTCGGCGGCGAGCCGCCCGACGGCGAAGCCGAAGGCGGCGCCGAGTGGGCGCGGCGCGGCGGCGCGCTAGGGATCGAGAAGCGCCAGCGCCTGGGCGATGGCCGAGGGCAACGCGCCCGCTGCGGTGACTCACCCGCCGCCCGCGGAGTGCGCCTAGGAGTTGCCTGCGGGGCTGCGGCGGGGGCGGCCGGGCTTGAGCTTGGGGACTGGCTCGCCCTTGCGGCGGGCGCGGCTGCGCTGCTGGCTGAGGCGCAGGCTGCGGCGGCGCTCGGGGTCGGTCTCCGGCCGCGCCGGCGGCAGGAGGCGGGCGAGGTAGTCGGTGAACGAAGGGATGATGCCGTAGAACTCGGCCTGGGCGACGATGCCGGTGACGATGATCTCGGCCTTGGACCGGCCGCGCAGCTCGGCCAGGCGGGCGAGCAGCTCGGCCACGTCGGGCGCCAGGTGGAGGCTGGTCGGGCGGGTCGCTGGACGGGGCACGCCGAAATTCTCGCACAGCCCGGGGGCTCCGCCTCCGGGCAGGCGCGGCCCGCACGGGCGCCGCGCCTGCCCGGGGCGGAGCCTCACGCCGGCTCGGCCGAGGGGCTGGCGGTGAGGGTGCTCCGGTGTCCGGCGACCGGCAGGAGGTCGAGGGCGATGCGGCCCGGGCCGGCGCTCACGCTGATCGGGACGCCCTCGGTGAAGCCGAGCTTGCCGAGCCAGTGGCCGGAGAGGCGGAGGAAAGGAACCGTCTTCTCGCCGCGATAGGTGCGGCCGACGGTCACGCGGCGCATGCCGGCGCGGTGCTCGGCGCCGGGCGGCGGCGGAAGCTGGGGAGGGGCAGCGGCGGCCCCGGCGTTCTCAGCCATCGCGCCGGCGACGGTCGGCTGGACGGCGGGCAGGCTGAGGGCGACATCCGCGGGCCCCTCGCCGGGGAGGACCAGGCCGCTCGACGGCTCGGCATGGAAGACCAGCGGCGGCGCGTCCGGCACGCACCACTGCACGGCCAGGTCGCCCGCGGTGGTCTCGAGGGCGCGCGCGTAGAGCAGGATGGCGAGCGGAACCGTGCTCGGCCGCGGCGGCTCCGGGGCGTCCGGGCCGAGCCCGCCGCAGCGTTGGCGGCGTTCGATCAAGACCGCAAGGCGCGCCCAATGTTCGAGAAACGTGCACGGATCGAGCAGGGTGATCGAGGCCCGGTAGCTGGATTCCAGCCCGCGGGAGGGGCCGCCCAGGAGGCGGAGGTGAATCCTGAGCGACGCGCCGAGCATGTCTTTCATGCCATAGCAATAGAGCCACTTTTCGCCGGCGGTGGCGGGGAGGGGGAGGAGTTGATGGACGGTGTCGAACAACATGGCAGCTCCTTTCAAAATCGGATACGGCGGATTGCAGCGGTGCGGCGAGACGATCGAGGCGCGGCCGCAGATGGTGCACGGCCTGGTGCGGCGACAGCTCGCGTGGCCGGGCCGCGTTCGGCGGGGCAGCCGCGGCGGCGGCCTGGATCGGCGGCGGGCATGTGCGGCATCATAGTACAATTATTAGCTATAGTCAACAAAGGAGAATACTTTCGATCCGCGGCCGGCGCGGCGCCGCGGCCTCGGCGTGGGCTG
>JASLEW010000193.1 GCA_030150965.1 Thermoanaerobaculia bacterium
CCGGCGAGCTGCGCCGCCTCGCCGCCGCCGACGCCGCGGCCTCGGGCGCCGTCGATCCGCAGGCGCTCTGGGACCTGGCAGCCCGGCTGTCCTACGAGATCGAGATCGGCTGGCCGGAGCCTGGCACCGACGGCGCCTTCACCGCGCTGCTGCGCCGCCGCACCGCCGAGGCGACCGATGCCGTCGATGCCGCCGGCAGCGCTCCGGGCCGGCCGCCGTCCGGCCCCGGCAACGGCGCGGCGCCGGTCCCGGCCCTGGGCGAGCTGCTCCCCCAGCCGGCGCCCGGCGGCACCGCCGCCGAGCTGGCCAACCGGCCGCTGCGCGGGCGCTTTGCGCGGCGGCTGGCCCCCGAGCTGCGCGCCTTCCTCGGCGAGCGCCTGCCGGAAGCCATGCTCCCCGCGGCTTTCGTCCTGCTCGACAGCCTGCCGCTCAACGCCAACGGCAAGGTGGACGTCCGGCGCCTGCCGCCGCCGGAGGCCGCGCGCGGCGGCTCCGGCACGCTGGCGGCGCCGCGCACGCCGCTCGAAGAGCGGCTCGCCGCGATCTGGGCGGAGCTGCTCGGCCTGGCGCGGGTGGGCGTGGACGAGAGCTTCTTCGATCTCGGCGGGCACTCGCTGGTCGGCGCCCAGCTGATCTCACGCCTGCGCCAGGCGCTGGCGGTCGAGCTGCCGCTGCGCGTCCTGTTCGAGGCGCCGACGGTCGGCGCGATGGCCGCCGAGATCGAGCGGCTGCGGCGCGATGCCGGCGCCGGCGCCCGGGAGGCGCGCACGATCGCCTCCTTCCGGGAGGTCCGTGACTCGCCGCCGCCGCTGTCGTTCGCGCAGGAGCGCTACTGGGCGGAGCGGCATCTGGAGGCCCGCTCGGTGGCCTCGACCGTGCCGCTGCTGATGCACCTGGCGGGGCCGCTCGACCGCGAGTGCCTGCGGCGGGCGGTGGCGGCGGTGGTCGAGCGCCACGAGCTCCTGCGGACGAGCTACCGGGAGGGCTCCACCCCCGAGCGGTCGCCGATCCAGGTGATCCATCCCGCGGCCGAGGTGCCGGTGCGCCTCCCCGTCGTCGATCTCGCGCAGCTCGGCACCGCGGAGCGGCTGGCGGAGGTGCGGCGGTTCGCCATCCTCGACGGGCGGCTGCAGTTCGACTACGAGCGCCCGCCGCTCTTCCGCCAGACCCTCTTCCGCGGCGCGGCCGACGAGCACCTCCTGCTCTTCACCATCCATCACATCGCCGCGGACTGGTGGTCGGGCTCCGTGCTGATCCGGGAGGTCTCGGCCCTCTATCTCGCCCTGCGCGCCGGCCGCCCCTCGCCGCTGCCGCCGCTCGCCGCGCAGTTCCAGGACTTCGCGCGCTGGCAGCGCCGCCTGTCGCAGGAGGAGGCGCTGGCGAGCCAGGTGACGTTCTGGCGGGAGCACCTGCGCGGCGCCACCCCGGTCGACCTCGGCGCCGGCCGGCCGCGCCCCGCCAATCCGACCTACACCGCCGCCACCGAGGAGATCACGGTGCCGGAGGAGCTCGAGCGGCAGCTCGACGCCTTCGCCGCCCGGCACGGCGTGACCTTGTTCATGACGCTCCTGGCCGCCTTCAAGGCGCTGCTGCATCACGAGACCGGGCAGGACGACCTCGTCGTGCCGTGCAGCTTCGCCAACCGCAACCAGCTCGAAACCGAGTCGATGATGGGCAACCTGGCGATCAACCTGCCCCTGCGCACGCACCTCGCGGGAGTGCGGACCTTCCGCCAGCTGCTGCGGCGGGTGCAGGAGGTGACGCTTCTCGCCCACGATCATCCGGACATCTTCTGGCAGGAGGTGGTGGCGGGCATGAGCTTCCTCGAGGAGGGGGACCGGGGCGGGCTCGCCACCTTCCGCATCATGTTCCAGCTCATCAAGGAGCCGGCCGTGGCCGAGATCGAATCCGATCTCCGCATCGATCAGCTGGCGGTGGACACCGGCAGGATCCGCCTGGACATGAGCCTCTACTTCACCCAGCGGAGCGGCCCCGGCGCGCTCACCGGGCGCTTCCGCTATCACCGCGACGTGCTCGACCCGGAGCGGGTGACCGCCATGCGCGACCGCTACCTGCGGATCCTCGCCGCCATCGTCGCCGACCCCGACTGCCCTCTGGCCGAGCTGCCGCTCGCGGCTCCGCTGCCGCAGGAGCCGGCCGCGCGGCCCGGCGCGGCGCTCGGCCCGCCGCCCGCGCCGGCTCACGCCAGCTGAAGGCAGCCGCCGGAAGGGGGCGGCTCGAACGCCCGCCGAGGGAGCAGGCTGGACCGCCCCGGGCACCTCCGATCATCTCTGGCCAAGATCGAGCGCGACGGCCAACGCCTGATCGACGTCGAACAGCTTGCCAACTTGCAGTGAGCCAACGTAGTCCGTGAGCTGAGACTTCGGAAGGCTCACCAGCTCGTCGCAGTGGACGCTGCTGTCATGTTTGAGACCCTGATCGATGCCGACATCGACCTGCGTCGCCAGGCCATCCCTGCGAGAATAGATTGGAGCACAGATGACCGTCGAGAAGGAGGAATCGATCAAAGCTTGCCGGCTGACGACGACAAACACTCGTTGTCGCCGTGGGTCGGTGGCCGTAGGGTGCTAGACCCGGTAGAGGTCGCCACGCTTCAAGGTATGACCTGATACGAGAGCACGTCCTCAGCTTCCCGGTTCAACTCCGCTGCATGGGCATTGATGATCTCCACGTCCCGAGATGGATCGCGCTTGGGGAGCCGGGGCAGGTAATCCCTCAGCGCGGCCTCCACGAGCTCAGAACGAACCTGAGGATCCGGGGCCCTCGTGCCGAGCGCTGTCACGAGATCTTCGGAGAGAAATACGGTGGTCTCGACTTTCATGGCTGGTAGTCTACGGCCGTCGAGCCGGCTATGCCATCCTCCCCGGCTCACACGGTTCCTGGCACGCGCGTCGTGCTGGCCGGTTCCCGGGAAGAGGCAGCGCATCCTGCCCTCGACCAGGACGCGGAAGAGCGCCCACGGCCAGGTCCAGGCTCGGGGCCGGCGAGGGGATGCTCCCCGGCCGGCTGGGCGGAGGCCGGGACGGGGGAGGCGACGGCCGCGGCGAGGAGCAGGGGCGGCCCCCAGGCGAGCAGCGGGGACGGCCGCGAGCGGCGGGCGGTGGCTCGTGCGGCGGTCGAACGGCCGAAGGAGCTGCTTGAATATGAGCTGGGTGTCTGGTACGGTGGATCATCAGGTGCTGGAAGATGGTGCAAGAGCCAATGACGCCAATGACGAGATCAGGAAAGGGGGGCACCCTATGGCCAGAACTGTCGAACCCTCTACCGAGGCCGCTGCGGCGCAAGCCGAGCCGCACCAGGGGTATGCCGAGCATGCCGGACATGCTGGAATGGACGAGGACGTCATCGCCCGCGGGGTGAAGATCGCCGGCGAAGCGCTCCTGGTGCCCGGGACCAGCCTCTTCCTGGACGGCAAGATCGTCGACGGGACCGCTCACGTCCTGTTCGGGCTGCTTGCCAAGTGGGCCCTCGGACCCATCGGCTGGATCGTGGTCGCTGCCGACTCCTACTCCCGGTCGGTCACCGGCAAGCACCTGACCGGCCACCTCGGGCGCGACAACATCAAGCGCGAGCTGACGGCCTGAGCATGGCGCGGTGGACGTGGTGGAGCGGAGGGATCGAATCTTGAAGAGTCTCACGGCTTTCATCCTGGGTGGGGTGACCGCAATCCTTTTCCAACGCCAGCTGAAGAACCTCGCGCGCCAGGCGGTGAAGGGGGCAGTGGAAGCGAAGCAGGGCCTGACCAAGCTCGCGCAGGAGGCCGTCGAGGATCTCCAGGACTCCGCCGCCGAGGCGGAGTACAAGGCGGCAAAGGCAAGCCCCGCGGCCCCGACGGCTCCGCACTGAGCCACGAGGCAACGCGGTGAGGATCGCGCTGTGGCCGCGCTCCCGGCTTCCGGGGCGCATCCGGTGGGAGGTGCCGGCGCTGCGGGAGGTTCAGGGCCTCGCCGGCGAGGTCGAGCCCCTGCTGCTGGCGGAGCCCGACGTCTTCGAGGTGCGGGCCAATGGCCTCACCGGCCGCCTGCTGGTGCGCTACATCCCGTCGCGGGCATCCTCGCCTGATCTCACGCCCGGGCCCACCGAGCAAGAAGCCGCGCTCACCGCGCGGGTCGAGGCCGTGCTCGCCGCCGCGCTGCTCGCACTCGAGAGCCGCGCCGCGGCCGGCGGGCGCCGTCCGGCGGACGGGGAGCGCGACGGCGAGGGCCTCGGCGCCGGCGGCGGCGAGGACGAGGACGGAGAGGCCGCCGGCGCGGCGGCGCGGCTGGCGACCGCCGGCGCCGCCATCGTC
The DNA here is from genome assembly GCA_030150965.1 of Thermoanaerobaculia bacterium. Classification (GTDB taxonomy): domain Bacteria; phylum Acidobacteriota; class Thermoanaerobaculia; order Multivoradales; family UBA5704; genus JASLEW01. Next base: position 4,310 of record JASLEW010000193.1, read on the forward strand.
GGCGGCTCGCTGGTCGTGGGCAGCGTCCTCGCCGTCAGCCCGCTGATCGTCGCGCTGAGCGCCACCGCGGTGACCGCGACCGTCCTGGAGGTCGCCAAGCTCGTGCGGCGGCCCGCCGACGCCTCCGCACCGGGGGCGCCCGCCGGCGCCCTGCTGCAGGCCGAGAGGGAGGCGGCCGCTCCCGCGCGGCGGGCGATCACCGCCGGCGCCGCCCTCGGAGTGACCGCGGTGGCGCTGTCGCTGTCCCGCTTCCTGGTCATCGGCGGCGCGGTCAACCTGGTGGTGGAGCGCGCCGCCGCCTACCGCGCGGGGCGCGCCGTCCCCGGCTTCCTGGCGCGGCTGTTCGGTCTGGCCGGCGCCGGCCTCGGGCTGACCGCCCTCCAGGCGCTCGCCCAGTTCGCCGGCCAGCGCCTCTGGCGGCGCGCCGCGCAGTCCATCCAGCACCGGTTGCAGGTCCGCCTCTACGAGCACGCCCAGGCGCTGCCCATGGCGCATTTCGAGGGGCGCGACCGCGGCGCGGTGCTCGCCGTCCTCTACCAGGAGATCCACTATGTCGAGGAGCTTTTCGGCGGTGCCTGGGAGCTGCTGCGCATCGGCGCCAACACCGCCCTGATCGGCACCGCCTTCTTCGTCGTCGCCCCCGAGATCGCCTGGATCGCCATCCTCACCATCCCGCTGCTGCTGCGCAGCTCGGCGGTGCTGCAGCGCCGCCTGGTGCCGCTCTACGAGACGGCGGCGGCGAGCGCGGGCCTCCTGGCCAAGCACGTGAGCGGCAACATCGAGGGCATGGCGACGATCAAGGCGCTGAACGCCGAGCGCGCCGCCGCGGCGCGGGTGGCGGCGGCGAGCCGCGAGTACCGGGAGCGGAGCGGCGAGGCCAACGACATGGGCGCGGCGTTCGGTCCACTGGTCGAGCTGGAGACGATGGGCGGCACGGTGGCGACGATGGTGGGCGGCGGTCTGCTGACCGCCCGGCGGCAGCTCAGCCCGGGCACCTACTCCTCGCTCATCATGCTGATGGGGCAGCTGTTCTGGCCGCTGACCGAGCTCGGCCGCATCCTCGAGACGCTGCAGCGGGCGCTCGCCTCGTCGGCCCGGGTGCACGCGCTGCTGGCGCTGCCCGTGGAGCGGTCCGGCCCGCCCGTCCTGCTGCCGCGGCGCCTGCGCGGCGAGATCGAGTTCCGCGACGTGCACTTCGCCTACCCCGGGGAGGCGCCGGTGCTCGCCGGGCTGTCGCTGCACGCCGAGCCCGGCTCGCGCATCGCCGTCGTCGGCGCCACCGGCTCGGGCAAGAGCACGCTGGTCAAGCTGCTGCTCCGCTTCTACGACGTCGATCAGGGAGCGATCCTGCTCGACGGCCGGGACATCCGGACGCTCGACCTGCACGAGCTGCGGCGGTCGATCGGCGCGGTGACGCAGGAGGCGATGCTGTTTCCGGGCACCGTCCGCGACAACATCGCCCTTGGCTCCGGCGGCGCCGACAGCGCCGACAGGCCTGGCAGCGCCGAGGGCACCGGCGAGCCCGGGCTCGCGGCGGTCGCCGCCGCCGCCCGGCGCGCCGCCGCCGCCGATTTCATCGCCCGGCTCCCCGCCGGCTTCGACACCCGCATCGGCGTGCGCGGCGAGGCACTCTCGGGCGGCCAGCGGCAGCGCATCGCGCTGGCGCGCCTGTTCCTGCGCAACCCGCCGGTGGCGGTGCTCGACGAGGCGACGTCGCACGTCGACAACAAGACCGAGGCGGCGATCGCGCGCTCCCTCTACGCCGCCTTCCGGGGCCGCACCAGCATCGTCATCGCCCACCGGCTGTCGGCCGTCCGCCATGCCGACCGCATCTTCGTGCTCGCCGGCGGCCGGGTGCGCGAGCAGGGCGTCCATGGCGAGCTGCTGGCGCGCCGCGGCATCTACGCCGCGCTCTGGCGCCTGCAGACCGGCGCCGCCGACGGCCGGCGGAGGGGAGGCGCGCCATGAGCGCCGGGGCGCCGGTCTGCAGGCGCCAGAGCGCGGCGTAGATGCCGCGGCGCGCCAGCAGCTCGCCATGGACGCCCTGC
>JASLEW010000312.1 GCA_030150965.1 Thermoanaerobaculia bacterium
AGCGGGAGGGGCGCCTGGCCGCCACGGCGCGCCTGCGCGTCGAGCTGTTCGGCTCGCTGGCGATGACCGGCAAGGGGCACGGCACCGACCGCGCCGTGCTCATCGGCCTGGAGGGGGAGACGCCGGAGGGCGTCGATCCCGCCTGGATGCCGCGGCGGGTCAGGGAGATCCGAGCCGAGCACCGGCTCCGCCTGCTGGGGGCGCACGAGGTGGCGTTCGACGAGGGCAGGGACCTGGTGTGGAACCGCAAGGTGCTGCTGCCGCTGCATTCGAACGGCATGCAGTTCGCCGCCTTCGACGCCGCCGGCGAGGCCCTGGAGCAGCGCACCTACTACTCGGTCGGCGGCGGCTTCGTGGTGGACGAGGAGACCGCCGGCCGGGACCGGCTGGTGCGCGACGAGACGCCGCTGCCGCACCCGTTCAAGAGCGGGGCCGAGCTGCTCGCCCGCTGCCGCGAGACCGGGCTCGCCATCTGGCAGCTGATGCTGGCCAACGAGGAGCGCTGGCGCGGCGCGGACGAGGTGCGGGCCGGCCTGCTGCGCATCTGGGACGCCATGCAGCGCTGCGTCGAGCGCGGCTGCCGCGAGGCCGGCACGCTCCCCGGGTCGCTGCGGGTGCCGCGCCGGGCACCGAAGCTCTACGCCGAGCTGACCGCGCGACCCGAGGAGTCGCTGCGCGACCCGCTCACCGTGCTCGACTGGGTGAACCTCTACGCCCTGGCGGTCAACGAGGAGAACGCCGCCGGCGGCCGGGTGGTGACGGCGCCGACCAACGGCGCCGCCGGCATCGTGCCGGCGGTGCTGCACTACTACCGCCGCTTCGCCCCGGCGGCGGACGACGAGGGGATCCTCCGCTTCCTGCTCACCGCCGGCGCGGTCGGCATCCTCTACACCGAGAACGCCTCGATCTCCGGCGCCGAGGTGGGCTGCCAGGGAGAGGTCGGGGTGGCCTGCTCGATGGCCTCGGCCGGCCTGGTGGAGGCGCTGGGCGGCACCCCCGAGCAGGTCGAGAACGCCGCCGAGATCGGCATGGAGCACAACCTCGGGCTGACCTGCGACCCGGTGGGCGGACTGGTGCAGATCCCCTGCATCGAGCGCAACGCCATGGGGTCGGTCAAGGCGATCAACGCCGCCCGCATCGCCCTGCGCGGTGACGGCTCACACAAGGTGTCGCTCGACCGGGTGATCAAGACGATGCGCGAGACCGGCGCCGACATGAAGACGAAATACAAGGAGACCTCCCGCGGCGGCCTGGCGATCAACGTGATCGAGTGCTGAGGCCTCCTGCCCCCCCGCGGGAGGCATGCCCCTCTCTCCTGCCGCGGAGCAGGATCAGCTTATGAAGGAATGGTTGTAGGGCGGCGGCTCGCCGCTTGCGGAGAGGGGTTCCGGCGGCGACCACCGCGCGGCAAAGAGCGCTATACTCCCTGGCCCATGATGGATGCGAAAGGGGCTTCCCATCCCGACGCGCACGCGGCGATCGAGGCGGCGCGGCGCCAGGCGGCGCGCGAGGGCAAGCGCGTGGCGGTGGTCTTCGGCGCCGACTGGTGCCCGGACTGCCATGCCTTCCAGAAGGCGTTGGGTCACCGGTTGGTGACCCCCATCCTGGAGCCCGGATTCGTCGTGGTGCACGTGTCGGTGGGCAACCGCGACCGCAACCTCGACCTCATGCGCTCGTATGGCATGACGGTGGGCAGCGGCATCCCGGCGGTGGCGGTGCTGGAGCCGGACGGAACGCTGGTCGCGGCGCAGCGCGACGGCGAGTTCCGCAACGCCAGCGCGCTGCTGTCGGTGGCCGAGATCGTTTCCTTCTTCCATCGCTTCTCCCCGGTCCGTTCGGCGGCGGGCTGAGAGCCCGCCGCCGCTCTGCAAGCGGCGCCCTTCGCTGAAGGCGCCACCCCGCTCTGAAAGGAGATCAGGAGATGCCACGCAAAGCCCCGCTGTCGCTCGTCGCCGCCGCGCTCGCGGGGACGCTCATGGCCCTGGCGGCGCTGGCCGCCCGGGCGGCCGACGCCCCGGCGCCGCACCACGCCATCCTGCTCCGGGCGGCGCGCCTCTTCGATTCCACCTCCGACCATGCGATCGCGCACGGCGAGGTGCTGGTGGAGAACGGCAGGATCGTGCGCGCCGGCGCGGCGCAGCCGGTGCCCGCCGGCGCCGAGGTCGTGGACCTGGGCGACGCCACGCTGCTGCCCGGCTTCATCGACTGCCACACGCACCTGAGCTTCGAGTCGACGGAGAACTGGCTGAGCGACTTCTACGACCAGCTGATGCGCTTCCCCGCCGAGCAGGCGCATTACGCTGCGCGCTATGCGCGGCGGACGCTGGAGGCGGGGTTCACCACGGTGCGCGACGTCGGCTCGGGCAACTACATCGACCTCGGCCTGCGCAACGCCATCGCCGCCGGAGTCACGCCCGGGCCGCGCATGCTGGTGGCGGTGCATGCCATCGGCTCGACCGGCGGCCACGTCGACGGCACCCCCTATCCACCCGAGCTGATCAAGCCGGCCGGCCCGGTGGACGGCATCTGCAACGGCCCCGACGAGTGCCGAGCGGCGGTCCGCTTCCAGATCAAGTATGGCGCCGACGTGATCAAGTTCATGCCCTCGGGCGGCGTGCTGTCGCTCGCCGATCCGGTGGACGCGCCGGAGATGTCGCAGGCGGAGATGAACGCGGTGGTCGAGGAGGCGCACCATTGGGGCCGCAAGGTGGCGGCGCACTGCCACGGCGACGCCGCCGGCCGCATGGCGATCGAGGCCGGGGTCGATTCGATCGAGCACGGCTCGTTCCTCAAGCCCGAGACGCTGGCCCTGATGAAGCAGAAGGGGGTCTACCTGGTGCCGACGCTGATGGCCGGCGAATGGGTGGGCGCCAAGGCCGATCACTTCCCGCCGCCGATCGCAGCCAAGGCGCGGGCGGCGCTCGCGGCGCGCAGCGACATGTTCCGCAGCGCCTTGCGCCAGGGGGTGAAGATCGCCTTCGGCACCGACTCCGCGGTCTCGCCGCACGGTATGAACGCGCACGAGTTCACCCTCGAGACGCAGCTCGGCATGAGCCCCGCCGCCGCCCTGCGCAGCGCCACCGCCGCCGCCGCCGACCTGCTCGGCATCGCCGCTGACACCGGCACCCTGGAAGCCGGCAAGCGCGCCGACGTCGTGGCGGTGGCCGGCGACCCCCTGGCCGACATCAGGGCCACCGAGCACCCGGTCCTGGTGATGAAGGCCGGCGAGGTGGTGTGGCGGATGCGCCCCTGAGCGCCGGGAGCAGCTGGCCACCGGACGCATGCGTTGGGTGAATCCTCTCAGGATTCTCCGGTCGCCCAGCCACGCTCCGTGACGCGCGTTCCGAGCTCCTGATCCAGGTGCCGGAAAGCCGGCACCTGGGCGGAATATCTGATTCTAATAGGGTAACGACTGCTGCATGTCTTCACGGTCGACGACGCGGTGAAGTCCCGCGATACGGCCACGCCGCGAGATCGGGTTCAGGTAATCGAGAAGATGTCCACGTGAAACGATCTGGCTTCCCTCATGTTGTGCCCGCCAAGTGTCTGGCAAACAGCTGAAGGCCACTCCGTGTTCCCGCTTGCCGTTGAGCAGGATCTCCCTGGGCTCGGCGAGTAGCAAGCTGGAGTCCGGCACCTGGCTGACAACCTCCGCGGAATGAGTGTTGATGATGACCTGTCGCAGAGGGTTGTCGTCGCCAATCTTTCGCTCGACGTCGGTTGGAATATCTTGCAGCAGCTCAAGCATCGCCGGAATTCGAGCAGGATGAATTCCGTTCTCGGGCTCCTCCAGGCACAGGAGACCCTCTGCCCTTGGGTCGATTTCCAGAACTGCGAGCGCCAAGAAGCGTAAGGTGCCATCCGAAAGAGCTCTCGCAGCGTGCGCCGTGCCGCCGTGACTGGAAACCATGAGAGTTAGGAGTTCTCGCTTTTCGTCCGCATCTACCGAGATCTCCCTGACGTCCTCGATGAGACCGGCGAGTCGGGTTGCGACCTGACCATAGACCTGCTCGCGAGACAGCCCTAGCGTTCGACTGGCGCCGGACTGCTGATTTGAACTCGCCAGGTGGGACAGAGTTGCCGCCAGATGGGAGCCGTTGGTGCCGAGGCTCGTGGGTGCCCTGAAATCATCTGGCTCTCGCAGGTTCGAAGGCTCCAGCTGCAGCAGCCGCCAGGATTGCATTTCGCGTCTTGCCGCCAGGGCCGTGGGATTCTCCGCGGCATTCGAGGCGCTCAGCACGGTGCGCGGCAGGGTCTGCGCGGCGATGCTTCGCGGACGCCCTCCGCCGCCGCCGTCCTGATGTAGGTGGATGACCCTGTCGTCGCCCTCTCCTGCCGTGGAGATGAAGAAGGGAGCCCGCCGATAACCGACCACGGCTGATCTCCGCCAAGTCGATGCGCGATGAGGAAAGGGGAGATGCTTGTGCGCCTCGCCGAGCGTAATATGGGTTAGCTCCTCTTTGAGGATCTCAAGCGGCCCGAGGTTGCCGTGGACGTTGTCCCGCCTCTTTCCCAGCTTGAGGCTATAGCTCAGAAACGTAATGCTGGCTTCAGCGGTTTGACCGAGATCGTCGGTGGCGGCGCGGGGGACGATCATCTCGGCGTTGAATGACATTTCAGGCATCGCCTCGACGCCCGCACGAGAGAAGAGGCTGTCGATGTCTGTCGCGCGCTTGGCCTCGGCGCGAACAGACTGCGCCGCCTCGACCAGTGATCGGTCAGCGAGTGCGCTCAGAAAGTGGATGGCATCGAATAAATTCGACTTACCGACGCCATTGACTCCGGCAACACAGGTGAAGGGACCGAAGTAAAGGTCCAGATTCACCAGATTCTTGAAACCGGACACCTTGAGACGAGTGAGCATGAAGCCCCTTCGGCCGGGACAAGGAGGCCGCGGCAGAGTGACATCATCTTACCTCATCAACAATCGCCTTCGAGGAGTGGCTCCTCGCTGCGCAGCGCGAGAAACCGTGGCGCTGTAGCCAAGGACTTCAAGAACGCCTCCTTAGCTGTCATTGCTCCTGCCAGCTGCCCCGGACGCCAGCCGCGCGCCGAGCTGCTTGAAGCCGTAGCGGGCGGAGACCGCGGCCACGGCGGCGGGGTCGGGGCTGCGGCGGGCGAGGCGGCCGAGGTCGGCGGCGCCGGCCGGGATCGGGGCGTCGGTGAGCAGGGCGGCGAGCTGGCGCGAGCGGAAGGCGGCGGCGCGGCCCTCGCCCAGCTTCACGTAGAGCGATCTGGCGCCGCGCAGGCGCCCCTGGCGCAGCTCCTCCAGCCGGGCATAGAGCTGATCGAGCGAGCCGAAGGCGACCAGCAGCTCGGCCGCGGTCTTGCGGCCGATGCCCTTGACGCCGGGGATGTTGTCCACCGGATCGCCGGCGAGCGCCAGCAGATCGACGATCTGGGCGGGGTGGACGCCGAAGGCGGCCCTGACCTCGGCGGGGCCGTAGCGCACGCCCTTGCCGAAGTCGAGCAGGGTGACGCGCTCGCCCACCAGCTGGGCGAGGTCCTTGTCGCCGCTCACCACCACCAGCGAGCAGCCGGCGGCGGTGAGCTGCCGGGCGAGCGTGGCGATCAGGTCGTCGGCCTCGTAGCGGTCGTCGATGAAGGTGGCGGCGCCGAGCGCCGCGGCCACCTCGCGGCAGCCGTCGAGCTGGGCCACCAGCTCCGGCGGCGGCGCGGCGCGCTGCGCCTTGTAGGCCGGATCGATCCGGTTGCGGAAGTAGTTGGCGGAGAGGTCGCGGTCGAAGGCGACGCCCAGGTGGGTGGGCCGCTCGTCGCCGATCAGCTTGAGCAGGAAGGAGGCGAAGCCGTGGATGGCCCCGGCGCGGCTGCCGTCCGGGGCGGTGATCGATTCCGGCAGCGAGAAGTGGGCGCGGAAGATGTACGGGCTGGCGTCGACCAGGTGGACGGTGACCGGGGCGCCCTCGCCGCTCATGACGCGGGCTCTCCGCCGCGCGGAGAGGGCCGCCGGTGCGCCGCGCCGCTCACCCCCGCGGGCCGCCGGGGGGAGCGGGGTCGAGGAAGAGATCGGTCAGCAGCGGCTGGCCGGGCGCCACGGCGTAGCGGTCGAGGTCGGTCACGCCGGCCGCGGCCAGCACCTCGTCGTCGAGCAGGAACCCGCCGCTCGCGCCGCGGCTGTCGCCGGTCAGGATGGCGTGCGCGGCGTCGGCCATGATCTCCGGCTTGCGGCAGCGCTCGATCGGCACGGGCATGCCGATCATCGTCAGCGCCGCGGTGACGATCACCGTGCGCGGCCAGAGCGCGTTGACCGCGATCCCCTCGGGCCGCAGCTCCTCGGCCAGGCCGAGCACGCAGAGGCTCATGCCGTATTTCGACAGGGTGTAGGCGAGGTGCGGCGCGAACCATCTCGGCGCCAGGTTGAGCGGCGGCGAGATCACCAGGATGTGCGGGTTCGCGGCGCGGCGCAGATGCGGCAGCGCCGCCTGCGAGCAGGCGAAGGTGGCGCGGGCGTTGACCCCCCACATCAGGTCGAAGCGCTTCATCGGCGTCGCCGCCGTGCCGGTCAGGTTGATGGCGCTGGCGTTGTTGACCAGGATGTCGATGCCGCCGAAATGCTCGGCGGCCTGGGCGACGGCCTCGGCCACCCGCACGTCGTCGCGCACGTCGACGGCGAGCGCCAGGGCCCGGCCGCCCGCCGCCTCGACCTCGGCGGCGGCGGTGTGGATGGTGCCGGGCAGCTTCGGATGGGGCTCGGCGGTCTTGGCGGCGATGACGACGTTGGCGCCGTCGGCGGCGGCGCGCAGGGCGATGGCCTTGCCGATGCCGCGGCTGGCGCCGGTGATGAACAGGGTCTTCCCCTTGAGGTCGGCCATGGCTTTGCGGCTCTCCGTCCGGCGGATCGGGCGGGGCGCGGGCGAGCGGCCACCCGTGCGGCAACCGGGGAGCGCCGAGTCTATACGACCTGCCGGCCGCGGCGGAGCGGCCATGGCGCGGCCGACGCGGCCGACGCGGCGAAGCGGCAACCGACCGGCCAGGCCCGTCCTCTTCCAGGCGGCGGGCGCTTTACGGGCAGCAGGCAGCGGCGGCCAGCTGTCCGTAGGAGCAGCCGCCGGTCGAGGTCGCGACCTTGACCTTGCCGTCGGCGGCACGAAGCTCCTGCCGATCGAGCGCCTGCAACGTTTCCCGGGTGAGGCTCAGTGGCTTCACATTTTTCTTCATCGCCGCATCTCCCTTCTGAGGTCCCTGCCGATGCGCCTGACGTCGGCTGACAGCGGCCGACGTCGGTTGACGTCGTGGAGGCTCCCCCGGCCGCTCCAGGCCGAGGCCCTCTCCAAAGGATTACGCACTGATCGGTGAGAGGTTGACACTAGCCCATCCTTGCCTGACGCGCCAGATCCCCGGGCACCTTGCTCCGTGTCTTGGTAGAGTTGCAAGCTTCAGGCCTTGCCGCCGCCGCGCGCGGCCGAGACCGCGGACCGATGCTGCCGCAGATCGCCCACTACCCCTTCCCACCGACCGCCGAGCGCCTGCTCCTTGCCCTGGCGCTCGGCATGGTGGTGGGCCTGGAGCGCGAGCGGCGGAGCAAGGAGGCGGGCCTGCGGACGTTCGCCTTCGTCGCGCTCCTCGGCGCCCTCGGCGGCATCCTCGGCGAGAGCTACACGCTCGTGATGCTGGCGCTGGTCGGGGTGCTGGTGGTGCTGCTCAACCTGCACGCCCTGCGCTCGCGCCAGGCGGCGGAGCTCACCACCTCGGCGGCGATGATCCTGATGGCGCTCACCGGCGTGCTGTGCGGCCTGGGACACCGCCTGACGCCCTCCGCGCTGGCGGTGGTGACGGCGGCGCTCCTCGCCTGGAAGCGGCCGCTCGCCGGCTTCAGCCAGGCGCTGTCCGAGACCGAGCTGCGCTCGGCCATCCTGCTCGCCATCCTCGCCTTCGTCATCTATCCGGCGCTGCCGGAGGGCCGGGTGGACCGCTGGGGCCTGATCGACCTGCGCGCCGCCCTCATCATCGTCATCCTCATCGCCGGCATCGGCTTCGCCAACTACGTGCTGCTCAAGCTGTACGGGGCGCGCGGCGTCGAGCTGACCGGCTTCCTCGGCGGCCTGGTCAACAGCACGGTTACCGTCGGCGAGATGGCGGCGCGGGTGCGCGAGACCGCGGGCCGCCTGGCGGCGGTGGCCTACCGCGGCGTGATCCTGGCCACCACGGCGATGCTGCTGCGCAACCTGGTGCTGCTGGCGCTGGTGGCGCCGCCGGCGCTCGCCGCCTCCTGGCTGCCGTTCGCACTGATGCTCGCCGGCGGCGTGGGCCTGGCGCTGGCGCGCCGCGCGCGGCCCGCGCCGGAGGAGCCGGCGGCCCCGGACCTACGCCTGGAGTCGCCGTTCTCGATCCGCAAGGCGTTGCAGCTCGGGCTGGTGTTCGTAGCCTTGCAGGTGGCCGGCTCGCTCGCCCAGCGCCACCTGGGCGAGGCGGGCTTCTACGCGGTGAGCGTCGCCGGCGGCCTGGTGTCGAGCTCGAGCGCCGTGGCCTCGGCGGCGGCGCTCGCCGCCCAGCACACCATCCCCGCCTGGGTGGCGGGCACCGGCGCGGTGCTCGCCTCGCTCACCAGCGCCCTGGTCGGCTGGCCGCTCATCGCCCGGCTGTCGCAGAGCGCGGCGCTGCGCCGGCGCGTGGGCTGGAGCCTGGCCGCGCTGACCGCCCTCGGTCTGCTCGGCCTGGCCGGCAGCGCCTGGCTCGCAGTGGGCGGGCGTGCCGGCGCCGCCCCGCCGGCC
>JASLEW010000314.1 GCA_030150965.1 Thermoanaerobaculia bacterium
CGCCGGCGGGGCGCCCGCGGCGTCCCCAGAAGCGGCGCCCGCGGCATCCCCCGGTACGGCGCCTGAGGCAGCGGCCGGTCCCGGCCTGCAGGATGGCGAGCGGCTGCTGCGCGGCGCCCTGCCCGCCGGGGCGCCGGCGACCTCGAACGCCCTCGACCTGGTGGCGGCGCTGGCGGTGCTGGAGCCGCTGCCGGCCGGCACCGCGGTCGCCGTGCACACGGGCTCCGACTACCTGCGGCTGGGCGCCTCGCGTTGGCTGCCCGGCTGGCAGCGCCGCGGCTGGAAGACCCAGGAGGGCAAGCCGGTGCTCAACCGTGAGCTCTGGCAGCGCCTGGCCGCGGTGCTCGCGGCGCGCCGGGTGAGCTGGCCCGACGTCAAGGGCCGCGAGGTGGAGGAGCTGGAGCGGTTGGCGCCCCTCGCCCGCGCCGCGGCGCAGGGCGCCCCCCCCAGGTAGCAACGAATCCCCGGCAGCCCCCCCGAGGTCCGAGGCTCGCTCCCTGGCAACAGCCTCCCCCTTCCTGCCGGCGGCCGGCGGTCAGGCTTGCCTTTCCGGCACGCTCACGCCGTGGCGCGCGAGGAGCGCCAGGAAGGCGGCCTCGTCGAGCGTCTCGACCCCCAGGCGGCGGGCGTTCTCGGCCTTCGATCCGGCCTCCTCGCCGACCACCACGTAGTCGGTCGATTTGCTGACCGAGCCGGTGGTGCGGGCGCCCAGCGACTCGACCAGCGCCTCGGCGTCGCGCCGCGCCAGGCGCTCCAGGGAACCGGTGAAGACGAACCTGCGGCCGGCGAGCGGCCCGGCCTCGGCCTCGCCTCCGGCCTCGCCTTCCGCCTCCGCGCTCTCCGCCGCGGCCCCCGCCGCCGCGGCGTCCCTGTCCTTGCCCTTCCCCTTGCCCTTCCCCTTGCCGGCGGCGCCGGCCGCCTTGGCCGCCTTGGGGGTGGGGCGCGGCGGCGCCTCCTTGAGGTGCACCCGTTCGAGCAGCGAGTCGAGGATGGCGGCGTTCTGCGGCTCCTGGAAGAAGGCGAGGATCTGCTCCGCCATGCGCGGGCCGACGCCCCGCACCTCCTGCAGCTCCTCCTCGGTGGCGGTGCGCAGCGCGGCGAAGCTGCCGAAGTGGCGGGCGAGGTCGCGGGCGACCGCCACCCCGACCTCGGGGATACCGAGGCCGTAGAGGAAACGCGCCACCTCGACGTGGGCGGCTTTGGCCAGCGCCTCGACCAGCTTCTGCGACGACTTCTCGGCGAAGCCGTCCAGGTCCACCAACTGCTCGGCGCGCAGCTCGAACAGGTCGGGCAGCTGCCGCACCAGGCCGCGGCTGACGAAGAGCTTGGCGCTCTCGTCGCCCAGCCCCTCGATGTCCAGGGCGTCGCGCGAGGCGAAGTGGACGATCCGCCCGGCCAGCTGCGCCGGGCATTGGAAGGCGTTGGGGCAGACGGTGAACGGCCCGCGCTCGATCAGCGGCGTGCCGCAGGACGGGCAGCTGTCCGGCATCCGCCAGGCCGGGCCGCGCTCGCGGTCGGGCTCCTCGATGCGCTCGATCACCTGCGGGATGACGTCGCCGGCCCGCTGCACCCGCACGCGGTCGCCCTCGCGCACGTCCTTGCGCGCCACCTCCTCGCGGTTGTGCAGCGTGGCGCGGGCGACGGTGACGCCGCCGATCTCGACCGGCAGCATCAGCGCCACCGGCGTCACCACGCCGGTGCGGCCGACCGAGGGCAGGATCGACAGGATGCGCGTCACCTCCTTGCGCGGCGGGAACTTGAAGGCGAACGCCCAGCGCGGGTGGCGCGCCGTCCAGCCCAGCGCCTCGCGGGCCGCCAGGTCGTCGAGCTTCACCACCACGCCGTCGATCTCGTAGCCGAGGTCGTCGCGCCGCGCCTCGAGGTCCGCGTGGTAGGCGAGGATCTCGTCGAGCCCCGCCACCCGCTGCACCAGGCTGTTGACCCGCAGCCCCCAGTCGGCCAGGGTCGCGAGCACCTCCCACTGGCTGGCGGCGGCGGGCGGCGTCTCGCCCGACGACAGGATGTCGTAGGCGTAGAGGTCGAGCGGGCGCGAGGCGGTGATCTGCGGATCGAGCTGCCGCAGCGCGCCGGCCGCGGCGTTGCGCGGGTTGGCGAACGGCTCCTTGCCCTCGGCGAGCAGCGACTCGTTGAGCTTGTCGAAGGCGGCGGCGTGCATGATGACCTCGCCGCGGATGGCGACGAACGGCGGCCACGCCCGGGCGCCCTCGCGCAGGCGCAGCGGCACGGCCGCGATGGTGCGCACGTTCGGCGTGACGCCCTCGCCGCGCCGGCCGTCGCCGCGCGTCGAGGCGCGGGCGAGGACGCCGTCCTGGTAGATCAGCTCGATCGACGCGCCGTCGAGCTTCGGCTCGACCACGTAGCCGGCGGCGCTCTCGGGGAGCCTTTCGGCCAGCGCCTTGCGCAGCCGCTCGTCGAAGCGGCGCAGGGCGTCGGGGTCCTGGCTGGAGTCGAGCGACAGCATCGGCGCCGCATGCTCGACGGTCGGAAAGCTCGCCGACGGCTGGCCGGCTACGCGCTGGGTGGGCGAGTCGGCGGTGAGCAGCGCCGGGAACCGCGTCTCCAGGTCCTCCAGCTCGTGGTAGAGCCTGTCGTACTGCTCGTCGGAGATCTCCGGCGCGTCGCGGACGTAGTAGAGGTAGTCGTGATGGCGGATCTGGCGGCGCAGCTCGGCCGCCCGGGCCGCCTGCCGCTCCGTCGCCCGGCTGTCGCTCATGGCCGCCGACTTTATCATCCGGGACACGCCGCCCCCGGCGCCTGCTATCCTGGTCGCGGGGGGCGCGGAGGCAGCGGCACATGGCGATACGCCAGGCGATGTGGCACCGCGGCGGGTTGAGCTGGTGGCAGCTCGCCCGCCGGGTGTGGGACCAGTTCTGGGACCAGCAGCTGCCGGGGCGCTGCGCCGAGCTGGCCTACTACTCGCTGCTCTCGGTCTTCCCGCTGCTGCTGTTCCTGACCACGCTCCTCGGGTACCTCGCCGGACCGACCTCGCACCTGCGCAACATCCTCTTCCATTGGCTGGCACGGCTGGCCCCCAGCCCCGACGTGACGGCGCTCATCAACGCCACGCTCGATCAGGTGACGCGCAACGGCGGCGCCAAGCTGTCGCTGTCGCTCCTGGCCACCCTTTGGGTGGCCTCGAACGCCATGCTGGCGGTGAGCCGGACCCTCAACTCGGCGTGCGGCCTGGAGGAGACGCGGCCGTGGTGGCGCCGCCGCCTGGTGGCGGTGGCGCTCACCCTGGGCTTTGCCGCGCTCGTCATCTCCGGCCTGGCGGTGATGCTCTACGGCCGCGAGATCGGCGAGGCGCTCGCCGATCAGCTGGGCTGGGGGCCGCCCTTCGTCGCCTTCTGGCACACCCTGCGCTGGCCCCTGGTGCTGACCATCCTGCTGCTGTCGTTCGAGGCGATCTACAACTACGCGCCCTGCCTGAAGCGCGGCGCCCACCGCCCCTGGGGGACCCCCGGGGCGGTGATCGGCCTGGCCATCTGGCTGGGGGCGACCTTCGGCCTCCGGCTCTACCTGGACGAGGTGCGCGGCTACGCCCTCACCTACGGCTCGGTGGGCGCGGTGATCGTGCTGCTGCTCTGGTTCTACCTGACCGCCTTCGCCATCATCGTCGGCGGCGAGGTCAACTCGGAGATCTTCCGCCAGCTCTCCGGGCTGCGCCGGCGCCGCGCGGCGGGCGCCGCGCCGCCCGCCCGCCGCGCGGCGCCGGCGCAGCCCGGAGAGCTGGCGGAAGATCTCCGAGTTGACCTCGCCGCCGACGATGATGGCGAAGGCGGTCAGGTAGAACCAGAGCAGCAGCACGATCACCGCGCCCACCGAGCCGTA
>JASLEW010000323.1 GCA_030150965.1 Thermoanaerobaculia bacterium
CCGCAGCGGGGGCCGGCGGGGCGCCGGTCGCCAGCGGCGGGGCGCCGGCGGCAGATAGCGCGAGCAGCGCGATCGCGGCGAGTCGGGCCGGCAGCGGGACCCGGCGGCAGCGATGGCGCCCCGCGGGCCGGTGGCGAGGAGCGGCGGGTTGTTCAGGCAGAGCGCGGGAAGCGAGGTTGCAACGGCGGACCATGGCGGTTGAGTCTAACCCGCCGTGCCGGCCAGCGGCTGAGGCCGGGCCAGCAGGCGGCCGGAGCCGCCGCGCAAGGCCCGCACCGGGAGGGGCCGGCCGGATCGATCCCGGCCGGCCCGGAGATGCCTCCGCTCAGTGGAAACGCAGCGTGGCGCCGAGGCGGAAGACGCGCGGCGACAGCTCCTCCTCGATGATGCCGGCGTTGTCGGCGCCGGCATTGCGCTGGCGCTGGAGGATCGGGTGCGAGTTCAGCAGGTTGAAGCCGTCGATGCCGATGGTCAGGCCGAAGTCCTTGAAGGTCAGCTCCTTGCCGATGCGGCCGTCGAGGGTGAAGATGTTCGGGTTGCGGAACTCCGTGGTGCTGTCGGCGATCAGCACGTGCTGGATGCCGAAGCTGGTGGGGAAGTTCACGTAGGGCGGCGTCGGATAGCCCTGCCGGCCGTTGACGCTGCCGACCACCTCGAAGCCCCACGGGCGGTCGGGGGCGATCTGGTACAGCGCGTTGGCGTTGTACGACCAGCGGCTGCCGATGACCACGTCGCCCTTGTTGCCGCTGCCGGTCGATTGCTCGTAGTAGTCGCCGTCGCGCAGCGCGAAGCCGAGGTCGTCCGACACCAGGTCCGTCGGGTCGTGGTAGAAGAGGAACTGCGGCCCGATGTGCCAGGTCCAGTCGTCCCAGGTGGCGTGGACGCTGGCCTGCCAGTGGTCGGCCAGGCGTTTGACGAAGGTCAGGGTGCCGCCGATGTAGCGCTGGGTGCGGTCGCCGTTGGTGTAGAAGGTGCCGCCGGTGTTGATCAGGTTGGACCTGAGGTCGTAGACCGGCACCATCGGCGACATCCGGCCGTTGGGCAGCGGCCCCTGCACCTCGCCGACCTGGACGTAATCGTTCGCGTTGGCCAGCCGGGTGACGCCGTTCTGGTCGACGATGATCGCGCGGTCCTCCGGGATCTGGTCGATGCGCCGGTAGGTGAGGGTGAAGGTGACCAGCATGTCGCGGCCGATCCCCTGATCGGCGCCCAGCGTCAGCTCGTTGGTGCGCGCCGGCTTGAGGTGCGGGTCGTTGACGTTGGGGGTCAGGGTCGACGCCGGGTTGTTGAGGTTGATGTTGGTGGTGCCGACCAGGTTGAGGCTGGGGATCTCGTTGGGGTCGAGCTGGTGGTTGTGGTTGGCGTCGTCGAAGTAGAAGTAGGCGTAGCTGTAGCCGATCGGGTTGACGCGGGTGGCGAGCGGTATCTGGCCGAGCTGCTCGGCGTACTGCGAGAAGGTGCCGCGCAGCAGGGTCTTGCGCTCCTTGCCCAGGGCGTAGGTGACGCCGACGCGCGGCACCACGGTGCGCCAGGCGAAGCCGCCGGCGTCGTTGCCCGAGAAGTTGATCGCCGGCAGCAGCCCCTGGGCGAGCGGATCGGCGGCGCCGACCTGCGGCCGGTTCTTGAGCAGCTGGTTGTCGAGCCGGGCGCCGGCGTTGACGGTGAAGTTGCCGCGGCTCCAGGTGTCCTGCAGCCAGGCGGCCCCGTACTCGGAGCGGATGCTCACCTGGCGGTTGCGCAGGAACTCGATCTCGGCGAGGTTGGGGTCGTTGTTCGGATTGTTGCAGCCGGCGTCGACGCAGCTGATGACCTCGTAGCCGTGCGGCCAGATGGTGGCCGAGGCGTTGTCCTGGTGGCGGTAGCTGCCGCCGAACTTCAGCTCGTTGCTGGCCTTGCCGGTGTAGAAGAAGTAGTTGCCGTCGAGCCGCTCCTGCTGGATGATCGCCGCCTGCTTGAAATCGAAGTTGGTGCCGTTGATGGTGCCGTTGTCGTCGATGTAGATGAACGGCGCCAGCCCGCCCTGCGGCGTCAGCGTGAACTTGCCGTCGTTGTTCGACCACATGCCGGTCAGGTAGAGGTTCTGGTTGAGCAGGAAGGTGTCCTCGAGCTTCCAGATGTAGGACGGCGTGGTCTGGTTGAGCGTCGCGGCGGGGGCGAAGCCCGGGCCGGCGTCGCGGCCGAACTTGAGCTTGTTGTCGGTCCACCAGTGCACCACGCCCGAGTCCTGGGTGCCGGCCTGGAAGTTCAGCTTGGCGTTGATGTCCTTGAGCTCGGTCGAATCCACCTGGCCGCCCTGGGCGACGTTGGCGATGTCGTTGCGGCCGAAGGAGGCCCAGCCCCAGAGGTGGTCGCGCCACAGCGGCCCGCCGAGGTCGGCGCCGTACTCCGCCACGCCCTGGATGCGGTTGCCGTCGGGCAGCCCGGGGGCGGCCTGGAGGTCGCCGTCGGTCTTCAGGAAGCGGACGCTCCCCTGCACCTGGTTGGTGCCGCGCTTGGTCACCTGGTTGACCGTGACGCCGGAGGTGGCGACGGTGACGTCGGCGCTCGACACGGTGAACTGCACCTCGTCGTAGGCGCCGAAGTCGAAGTAGATCGCCGAGCCGCCGACCGAGTTCATGTCGCTGACGATGACGCCGTCGACGGCGAAGGCGTTGTCGCGCCCGGTGGAGCCGACGCCGACGAAGTCCGACTGCTGGCCGCTCTCGTTGCCGCCGACGTTGATGCGGTCGGTCTGCACGCCCGGCACCTGGCCGAGCAGCGACCAGGGGTCGCGGGCGGTCGGGATGTTGTCCAGCGCCTTGGTGTTGAGCACCGCGCCGCGGTTGACCTTGCGCTCGTCGAGCAGCGGCGCGTCGGCGGTGACGGTGATGGTCTCCTTGACCGACGAGGAGAGCGTCACCTCGAGCTGCGCCCGGCCGCCGATCACCACGTTGATCCCCGGCCGCTCGACGGTCGAGAAGCCCTCCAGCTCGCTCTTGACGGCGTAGGTGCCGGGATAGAGGCTGAGGAAGCGGACCTGCCCCGCCTGATCGGTCGTCTCCACCTTCGGCGCGCCGATGCCGGAGAGGGTGACGGTCACGCCGGGGAGGGCCTGGCCCTTCTCGTCCTGGACCTTGATGTAGAGGTCCCCGGTCTGGAGCTGCGCCGCGAGCGGCAGGGCGCCGGCCAGCAGCAGGGCCAGCGCCGTGAGCATCGCGCACGGCCCGGGGGAGAGAATGCGGCGGCTCGGCACGTTCATCGGGTTCCACCTCCGCGCGGGCGGTGGAGGAGAGCCCACCGGCCCCGCAACCAAATGGTCGCCAGGTTACAGCGCAGCGTTCAACGACAAACAGTGCGGCGAGCATACCCGAAGGGACGCGGGGGGGGTAGTGCTCGGTTCCCGTGCGGGTGGCCAGGGGTGCCGGCCCACCCCTCCGCAGGTGGGCCGGCATGGAGGGACGCCGTCGTGGAGCGGCCGCCGCCGGATCAGGCGAGAGGGAGGAGCAGGATCTCGCAGTCCGCTCCGGCCGGCGCCGCCGCCGCGCCGGCGCGCACCCGCACCAGCGCCGTCCCCCGGGCGAAGGAGACGAGGTCGTGCGACCCCTTGGGGGGCAGCGGGCGGACCAGGGGGCCGCCGCCCGGGCCGGCGCCCCAGCGCACCTCGGCGGCGAGGAAGCGGTCGCGTCCCGGGGCGGCCGGCAGCGGCGCGGCGAGCGTCGCCGGGAGGACCGGCGCCCACCAGGAGACGGCGCCGGCGTCGTGGCCGGCCAGGATGGCGAGGGCCGGGCGCACGAAGAGCCAGAAATCGACCATCACCGAGGCCGGGTTGCCGGGCAGGCCGAAGACGATGCCGCCCGGGTGGGTGGCGAAGACCATCGGCTTGCCGGGCTGGACGGCCACGGCGTCGAAGTGGCGCCGGCAGCCGAGGCGCTCGAGGACGCCCTCGACC
>JASLEW010000495.1 GCA_030150965.1 Thermoanaerobaculia bacterium
GGCGCCCGCGTCGCCGGCCTCGCCGCGGACCTCGCCGGCGGCGGCGACGGCCGGCGTCGCCGGCCCGAAGCCGATGGCGATCCACGCCCGCGGCGCGCCCAGGCGCAGCATCTCGACCTGGCGCAGCGCCGGGTAGGCGGCGTCGAGCATCATGAAGGCGCCGCCGGCGCCGAGCACCCCCAGCACCGCCTCGACCAGCGTCGCCGACCGGCTGGCCAGGATGGCCACCGCATCGCCCGGCCGCACCCCCTGCGCCGCCAGCCACCCGGCGATCCGCCGGCTCGCCAGGTGCAGCTCGCCGTAGCTCCGCACGCCCGCCTCGTCCACCACCGCGGTCCGCTCCGGGGTTCGCGCCGCCTGCGCCGCGAACAGCTCCCAGACGCTGCCCGGATAGCCGCGGCCGAGCGCCCGCGCCGGGTCGGGCAGCACCGCCCGCATCGCCGCGGTGACGAGCGGCAGCTCCTCGACCGCCGCCTCCGGCCGTGCCAGCGCCTGGTCGAGCAGCAGCTCGAGCTGGACCAGCAGATCCTCCATCCGCGGCTCGTCGAACAGGTCGGCGTTGTAGACCAGGCTGAGGCTGATGCCGGCCTCCGACTCCGCGACATAGAAGGTCGCGTCCAGCTTCGACGGCAGCTCGGCGGGCGCCAGGCCGCGCAGCTCGAGCCCCGGCAGCGACAGCCGCGCCGGAGGGAGGTTGAGCAGGTTGAACAGCACCTGGAAGAGCGGCGCGCGCGACAGGTCGCGGCGCAGGCCGAGGCGCGCCAGGATGGCCTCGAACGGCACGTTCTGGTGCGCATAGGCGGCCAGCGTCACGGCGCGCACCCGCCCCAGAAGGGTGCGGAAGCCGGGGCGGCCCGAGGTGTCGGTGCGCAGCACCAGGGTGTTGAGGAAGCAGCCGATCAGCCCTTCCGTCTCGACCCGCTGCCGCCCGGCGACCGGTGCGCCCACCGTCACGTCGTGCTCGCCGCTGTGGCGGGAGATGAGCGCCTGGGTGGCGGCGAGCAGCGTCATGAAGAGGGTGGCGCTCTCCTCGCGGCCGAAGCGCTTGATGGCCGCCGTCAGCCCGGGTGGGAGCACTCGCTCGCGGTGCCCGCCGCGGAAGGTCTGGACGGCCGGGCGCGGGCGGTCGGTGGGCAGCTCGGCGGCGGCGATCTCGCCGCCGAGCTGCGACTCCCAGTAGGCGAGCTCGCCCTCCTGCTCCCCGGCCAGCCACCGCCGCTGCCACGCGGCGTAGTCGGCATACTGGATCGCCAGCGCCGGCAGGCGGGCCTCCCGCCCCGCCAGCGCCGCCGCGTAGAGCTCTCCCAGCTCGCGCGCCAGCACCGTGAACGACCAGCCGTCGGCGACGGTGTGGTGGACGTTCCAGAGGAAGCGGTGGCGGTCGCGGGTCAGCCGCAGCAGGAGCCACAGGCAGAGTGGCCCGCGCTCGAGGTCGAAGCCGTGGCCGGCATGCCGGTCCGCGATCGCCGCCGCCGCCGCCCGGCCCGCCGCCTCGGGCAGCGTCGAGAGGTCCACCAGCGGCAGGGCCACGGCGGCCGGCGGCGGCGAGATCCGCTGGCCGAGCACGCCGGCGGCCGAGACGAGGGTGGTGCGCAGCGGCTCGTGCCGCCGCACCACGGCGGTGAGCGCCGCGGCGAGGGCGGCGGCGCCGAGGTCGCCGTCGAGGTCGAACGCCATCGGGATGTCGTAGGCCGCCGAGCCGGGCTCGAGCTGCTGCAGGAACCACAGCCGCTCCTGGGCGAACGACAGCGGCAGCAGAGCGCCGCCGTCCCGCGGCACCCGCTCGATGGGCGCCGCCGCCGGGTCCGCACCCGGCCGCGACGCCCGCTCGATCTCCCCCGCCAGCCCCGCCACCGTCGGCGCCTCGAACAGCTGATGCAGCGCGAGGTCCACCCCGAAGGCCGCGCGCAGCCGCGCCACCACCCGCGTCGCCAGCAGCGAATGGCCGCCGAGATCGAAGAAGTTGTCGTGGGCGCCCACCCGCGGCACGTCCAGCACCTCGCTCCAGATCGCGGCGAGGATCTCCTCGGCCGGCGTGCGCGGCGCCACCCAGGAACCCGCCACCTCCCCCATGGCCGCGCCGGGCCCAGGCTCGCCGGAGCCGGCCGCGGCCAGCGCCTGGAGCGCCGGGCGGTCGACCTTGCCGCGCGGCGTGAGCGGCAGCGACCCGACCACCGCCAGCCCCGTCGGCACCAGCGCCTCGGGCAGCCGCCGCAGGAGCTGCTCGCGCATCTCGCCGAGCGTCAGCCGCCGGCCCGGCGCGAGCACCAGCCAGGCCACCAGCCGCTTGTCCATGCCCTGCGCCCGCGCCGCCACCGCCGCCTGCTCCACGCCCGGTATGGCGAGCAGCGCCGACTCCACCTCGGACGGCTCGATGCGATGGCCCCGCACCTTCACCTGCGCGTCCAGGCGCCCGAGGAACTTCAGCACGCCTCCCGGCAGCCAGCGCACCCGGTCGCCGGTGCGGTAGAGCCGCCGGCCGCGGCCGCCGCTCATGCCGTCGGGCACCCAGCGCTCCGCCGTCTGCTCCGGGCGGTGCAGGTAGCCACGGGCCAGGCCCGCGCCGCCCACCAGCAGCTCCCCGGCCACCCCCACCGGCGCCGCGCCGCTCCAGCCGTCCAGCACGTACACCTCGGTGCCGCCGATCGGCCGGCCGATCGGCACCGCGCCGCCCGCCAGGCCGTCCGTCATGCCGCCCGCCAGGCCGCTGTCCATGCGATGACAGCTGGTGAAGGTGGTGTTCTCGGTCGGTCCATAGCCGTTGATCAGCACCAGCCCCGGATGCTCCGCGATCACCCGCAGGGCCGCCTGCGGCTGCAGCACGTCGCCGCCGGCCAGCAGCTGGCGCAGGCCGCCCAGGCTGCGGCTCTCCTGCGCCACCATCTCGTGGAAGAGCCCGGCGGTCAGCCAGAGCGTCGTCACCTGCTCGCGCTCGAGCAGCCCCCCGAGCCCGCCCAGCGACAGCGCCTCGGGCGGCGCCATCACCAGCCGGCCGCCGCCCAGGAGAGCGCCCCAGATCTCCAGCGTCGAGGCGTCGAAGGCGAGCGGCGCCAGCTGCAGCAGCACCTGCCCGCCGCCCAGGTCGGCGAAGCCGCCGTCGCGCACCAGGCGCACCACGCCGCGGTGCACCGCCCCCACCCCCTTGGGTTGCCCGGTCGAGCCCGAGGTGTACATCACGTACACCAGGTTGTCCGCCCGGGCGGCCGCGGTGGTCGCAGGCGTGCCGCCGCCGGCGCCGCCTGCCGCGGTGCCCCAGGCCCGCTCGTCCTCCAGCTCGACGAGCTGCGTCCAGGGCGCGACCGGCAGCTCTCCCAGCCGCCGTGCCGCACCCACCACCACCGGCAGCAGCGTATCCTCGATCAGCCAGGCCAACCGCTCGACGGGATCGTGCGGGTCGAGCGGCACGTAGGCGCCGCCGGCGGAGACGATGCCCAGGAGCGCCACCGGCAGCTCGAGCGAGCGCTCGGCGCAGACGCCGACCAGCACCTCCGGACCGACCCCCAGCCCCGCCAGGTGCTGCGCCAGCCGGCCGGCCCGCCGCGCCAGCTCGCCGTAGCTCAGGTGACGGTCGCCGTCCACCACCGCGACCGCCGCGGGCCGGCGGGCGGCCTGGGCGGCGAACAGCCCGCTCACCGTCTCGGCGGCCACCTCGCCCCGGCCGCTCCACTCGCGCAGCAGCTGCTGCCGCTCGCCCGCGCCGAGCAGCGGCAGGTCGGCGACGGCCGTCTCGCCATCCGCCAGGGCCGCCGCCAGCACGCGCTCGAAGGAGCCGATCCAGCGGGCGATGGTCGTGCGGTCGAACAGGTCGGTGGCGTAGGCCACGCTGCCGGCGAGCCGCCCTCCGCCCTCGAACAGCGTGCAGGTCAGATCCAGCTCGGTGGTGCTGTGCGGCAGCTCGCACGGCGTGAGCACCAGCCCCGGCAGGGCGAGCGGCGCGAGCGGCGCGTTCTGCAGCACCAGCATCGCCTGGCAGAGCGGCGCATGCGCCAGGTTGCGCTGCGGCGCGAGCTCCTCCACCAGCTTCTCGAACGGCAGGTCCTGGTGGGCATAGGCGGCCAGCGTCTCGGCCCGCACCCGGCGCAGCAGCTCGCCGAACCCGGGGCCGTCGGCGAGCTCGGCGCGCAGCACGAGGGTGTTGACGAAACACCCGATCAGCGCCTCGGTCTCCAGGCGGTTGCGCCCGGCGATCGGCGTCCCGACGGCAAAGCGCCGCTGCCCGGAGAGCCGCCCGAGAAGCGCCTGGAACGCCGCGAGCAAGGCCATGAACAGCGTCACGCCGGAGCCGCGGCAGAGGCTGCGCAGCTCCGCCGTCAGCGTCTCGGGCAGGTCGAAGACGCAGACCGCGCCGCGGTAGCTGGTGACCGCCGGACGCGGCCGGTCGGTCGGCAGCTCGAGGAGGAGCGGCAGCCCGTCCAGGCGCTCGCGCCACCAGGCCACCTCGTCCAGGAGCACGGGGCCGGCGAGCCAGCCGCGCTGCCAGGCCGCGAAGTCGGCGTACTGCACCGGCAGCTCGCCGAGCGGCGACCGCTCCCCGGCGGCGAAGGCCGCGTACAGCGCCGCCACCTCCTGCACCAGCACGCCGAGCGACCAGCCGTCGCTCACCATGTGATGCATGGCGAACAGGACGAGATGCTCGGCGGGATCGAGCCGCCACAGCACCGCCCGCAACGGCGGCCTTAGCGCCGGCGAGAACGGCCGCGCCGCCTCGCGCTCGCTCCACGCCGCCGCCTCCGCCTCCCGGGACCGCGCCGGCAACGCCTGCAGATCGACCAGCGAAAGGGCGAGGCGGGGCGGCGGCAGCACCACCTGCCGGGGCTGCCCGCCCTCGCTCGGGAAGACCGTGCGCAGCACCTCGTGACGGCGGACCACCTCTCCCACCACCCGCGACAGCACGCCGACCGACACCCGGCCCGTCAGCCGCAACGCGATCGGCAGGTTGAAGAGCGCGCCGCCCTCCAGCTGGTCGATGAACCACAGCCGCTGCTGCGCGAAGGAGAGCGGCAGCTCGACGGGCCGCGGCGGCCCGTCGACGCTCGCCTGAGCCCGCTCCGCCCGGCGGTCGGCGCGGACGAGCGGCGGCGGCGTGCCCCCCGGCCGGGCCGCGCTGCCGGCCAGCCGCGCCAGGCCGGCGATGGTCGGGTGCTCGAAGACCGCCCGCAGCGGCAGCTCGATGCCGAAGGCCGCCCGCACCCGCGAGACGAGCTGCGTGGCGAGCAGCGAGTGGCCGCCCAGGGCGAAGAAGTCGGCCTCGACGCCCAGCGCGGCGGCGTCGACGCCGAGGACCGCGGCGTAGACCTGGGTGAGCAGCTCCTCGGCCGCGGTGCGCGGCGCGGTGCGCGCGGCGCCGCCGATCAGCAGGTCGGGCAGCGGGCCGCGCTCCGCCAGCCAGCGCCGGTCCACCTTGCCGTTGGGGGTCAGCGGCAGCGCCGCGAGCTCGACCGTGCACGCCGGCACCATGTAGGCCGGCAGCCGCTGCTCCAGCCGCCGGCGCAGCGCCGCGGGCGGCAGCTCGCCTTCTCCGGCGCGCACGACGTAGGCCGCGAGGCCCCGTCCGCCCGGCAGGTCCTCGCGCACCACCACCGCGGCCTCGGCGATCTCCGGCATCGCCTGGAGCGTCAGCTCGATCTCCGCGAGCTCGATGCGGAAGCCGCGCAGCTTGATCTGGTGGTCGGTACGGCCGCGGAAATCGAGCCTGCCGTCCGGCAGCAGGCGCGCCAGGTCGCCGGTGCGGTAGAGGAGCTCGCCGGGCAGCGCGGGGCTCTCCAGGAAGCGCTCCGCGGTGCGCTCCGGCTGGCGCCAGTAGCCGAGCGCCAGGCCGGGGCCGGCCAGGAACAGCTCGCCCACCCCGCCCAGCGGCACCGGCTGGAGCCCGGCGTCCAGCACGTAGGCGCGGGAGTTGGCGATCGGCCGGCCGATCGGCACCGACGGCGCGCCGGGCGCCAGCGTCTGCACCTCGTGCCAGGTGCTGTAGGTGCTGTTCTCCGTCGGGCCGTAGACGTTCAGCAGGCGGGCCGGCGGGCCGGCGGCCAGGATCTTGCGCACGGCGCCCGGATCGGCGGCCTCGCCGGCGAACAGCAGGGTATCGACGGAGGCGAGCGCCGCCGGCGCGTGCTGCGCCATCTGGTTGAGCAGCGCCGTGGTGAGGCAGCCGACGTCGAGCCGCGCCGCGGCCAGGAACGCCGCCAGGTCCGGCGGTGACAGGAGCGTCTCGCGCCGCGCGCCCACCAGCGTCGCGCCATGGAGCAGGGCGCCCCAGATCTCGAAGGCCGCGACGTCGAACGAGAGGTTCGACAGCTGGCCGATCCGCAGGGCGCCCCTGCGACCAGCGCGATCCCCGCGATCAGCGCGATCACCGGGGCCGCCGGGCTCGCCCCGGCCGCCGCCGTCTCCCGGCTCGCCGAGATCGACATAGTCGGTCGCCATGACCAGCCGCACCACGCCGCGGTGGGGCACCACCACGCCCTTGGGGCGGCCGGTCGAGCCGGAGGTGTACATCACGTAGACCGCGTCCTCCGGGCCCACGGCGGCCGGCAAGGGCCGGGCGCCTGCCGCCGCCGCACCGTCGCTCCCCGCCCCGGCGGCCGTGCCGCCGCTCCCGCCATCGGCGGCCACGCCGCCGCTCCCGGCGCCGGCCGCGGCGATCTCCTCCCACTGCGCGTCGAGCAGAACGACCCGCGCCCGCGACTCCGGCAGGCGGGGCGCCAGGCCCGCCAGCGCGAGCACCAGCGGCGCGCCGCTGTCCTCGAGCATCCACGCCAGCCGCTCGCGCGGGTGCTCCGGATCGAGCGGCAGGTAGGCGGCTCCCGCCCGCGAGATCCCCAGCATCGCCGCGAGCAGGGCGCCGCAGCCCTTGCAGCAGAGCGCCACCACGTCGCCGGGACCCACGCCCCGTGTGCGGAGGAAGCGCGCCACGGCCGCCGACCGGCTGGACAGCTCCGCGTAGGAGAGCCGTTCGTCGCCGAGCTCCCAGGCGATGCGGTCCGGCCAGGCCGCCGTCCCCGCGGCGAACAGCTCCGGCAGCGTGCGCGCGGACGGCCAGCGCGTGCCGGTGGCGTTCCACTCGACGAGCAGCTGATGCCGCTCGGCCGGCCCCAGCAGCGCCAGCTGCGAGATGGGGCGCAGGGGATTCTCGCTCACCGCGCTCGCCAGCACCGCGAAGGCCGCCACCAGGCGATCGACCGTCGGCGCATCGAACAGGTCGCGCGCGTAGAACAGGTCGCCCGCGATCCGGTCGCCGCCGTCGTGGAGCGTCAGGTTGAGATCGAACTTGGCGTCCTCGTCCGGGAGCTCCAGGGGGACGAGGCGCAGCCCGGTCGAGCCCAGCTCTCCCAGGCCGATGTTCTGCCAGGCGAACATCACCTGGAACAGCGGCGAGTGGGCCAGGCTGCGCTCCGGCGCCAGGTGCTCGACCAGCTTCTCGAAGGGCAGGTCCTGGTGCGCATAGGCGGCGAGCGCCTCCCGGCGCACCCGCGCCAGGAGCTCGCGGAAGGCGGGCGCCCCGGAGAGATCGACGCGCACCACCAGGGTGTTGACGAAGAAACCGATCAATCCCTCGATCTCGAGGTGATGGCGGCCGGCCACGGGCGTGCCGAGGGTGAGATCGTCCTGCCCCGTGTAGCGCCCGAGCAGCACGCCGAAGGCGGCGAGCAGCGTCATGAACATCGTCGCGCCCTCGCGCTGCGCCAGGGCGGTCAGCGGCGCGGAGACCGCCGGCGCGAGGGA
Organism: Thermoanaerobaculia bacterium; assembly: GCA_030150965.1. GTDB lineage: Bacteria > Acidobacteriota > Thermoanaerobaculia > Multivoradales > UBA5704 > JASLEW01. Next base: position 7,723 of record JASLEW010000495.1, read on the forward strand.
CACCCTGCGCACCGCGCCGCGGAAGCTCTGCATCGCGGGGCGCGGGCGGTCGGTGGGCAGGTCGAGCACCGGCGGCGCGCCGGCGAGGCGCTCGCGCCAGTGCCGCAGCTCGGCATCCAGGACGCTGCCGGAGAGCCAGGCGCGCTGCCAGGCCGCGTAGTCCGCGTACTGTACCGGCAGCTCGGCCAGCGGCGAGGGCTGCCCCGCGGCGAACGCCGCGTAGAGGGCCGTCGTCTCCCGCACCAGCACTCCCAGCGACCAGCCGTCGCTGACGATGTGATGCAGGCAGAGCAGCAGCAGGTGCTCGCCCTCGCCCAGCCGCCAGAGCCCGCTCCGCAGCAGCGGCCCGCGGGTGAGATCGAACGGCCGGTGCGCCTCCTGCCGGACCAGGACCTCCGCCACCCGGAGGCGCAGCTCCGCGGGGAGGGCCGAGAGATCGGTCAACGGGACCGCCACGCCGGCCGGCGGCTGGATCAGCTGCCGCGCCCGGCCGCCGGCGCCGGGAAACACCGTCCGCAGGGCTTCATGGCGGCGCACCACCTCCGCCAGCACCCGCGACAGCAGGGCGACCGACAGATCGCCCTCGACCCGCAGCGCGATCGGCACGTTGTAGGCCGAGCCGCCCTCCAGCTGGTCGATGAACCACAGCCGCTGCTGCGCGAAGGACAGCGGCAGGTCCGCCGCGGCGTCCTCCGCCGGCGTGGGCGCGGCGCCGGCGGCGGACAGGCCGCGGCGGTCGCCGCTGTCCTTCGCGCAGCAGCGGCTGTGGTTCATCGACCAGCTGGAGGGCGGCTCGGCCTACAACGTGCC
>JASLEW010000397.1 GCA_030150965.1 Thermoanaerobaculia bacterium
GGCCGGCGGCGCCGCCGTGGCGTCGCCGCCGTGGCACTGCACGCAGCCGATCTGCACCGCCTCCGACGGATGGATGGGCTCGATGCCGGCGTGGCAGGAGAGGCACCCGCGGCTGCCGGCCTGGGCCGCCTCGCGCGACCCGCGCAGGCGCAGGCCGGTCCTGGCCGCAGGGGCGGGGGCGGCCGGCGCGCCGGCTCCAGGCGCCGTGGCCTCGTTACAATCGTTGCGAGCATCCGGAGCATCCGGGGCACCCGGGGCACCCGGCTCGTCCGGCGGCGGCGCCACGCCGCCGGCCGCGGGGTTGCCGGCGGCGCCGAGCACCAGCGTCGCGCCGAGGGCCACGATCAGCAGCAGCGGCAGCAGCGGCAACACCCTGACCAGGGCGGCGAGCGCCGGGGGATGCTTGCGAGCGCGGGTCATCGGCGCCGGACCTCCATGTCAACGCAGCCTGGGGTGCGGAGAGCAAGCGGCTGCCACGCGAATCGGCCGGGCGGGGCACTGAGAAGGCGCGCGTCCATGGCCGCTCAGAAAGCCAGCACCAGGCTGCTGAAGGCGGCGAGCAGCGCGCCGCGGTCGCCGTAGATGTCCTTGAAGCCGGCGCCGGGGATGAGCGCGGCCACGCCGCCCAGCACCACCACGTGATTGTTGAGGAACGGCCGGTAGCGCGCTCCCATGCTCAGGTCCCAGCCGATCGTCTGGCGGATCGGCGACTGGAAGAGCAGGAGCTCCAGCGTCCCGGTGCGGTCGAAGCGCAGGTAGTTGACCGTCACCTGCCCCTTGAGCCGCGGCGTCAGGTCGAGATCGACGCTGGCGCTCGCCAGGCGCAGGCCGGGGTTGACGAAGTTCGGCTGCCCCTCGTCCTTGCTGCTGCGCAGGTCGGGCACGAGGCTCCCGCGGTTGACCAGCGCCACGCCGATGCCGGGCAGCAGGATGCCGATGCGGCTCCAGAAGCTGAAGTCGCCGCCGGCGAAGTCGGGGTTGTCGAAGATGCTGTCGAAGCCGCGCGCCGTGCGGGCGGTGGGGTTGCCGTCGCCCGAGGCGTAGAAGTAGGCCAGCTTCGGCCGCCACCAGTCGCGGTCCACCGACAGCTCCAGGGCCGCCATGCCGGCGCGGATGTCCACCCAGTCGTGGCCGCCGCCGCTCGGGTCGGGGCCGGCGATCGGGTTCAGGCTGTCGCTGCCGGTCACGTAGTAGAAGGCGTGATCGACGTTGACACGGCCGAAGTGGCCGAGCCCGGTCCACCCCAGGTAGAGGGCGTGCACGGCGTGCGGGGTGAACGACCCCACCGGGTCGGGGCGCGAGAGGAAGCCGTTGGCGTCGTAGTGCAGGCTGGTCTCGTCGGACAGGTAGTGCACCGAGGCCTGGGCGGTGTAGCCGGGGACCAGGAAGTCCTGGCGGTAGACGTTGGCCACCGACACCTGCTGATGGCGGGCGTTGAAGGTGTTGAGGCCGCTGTTGGTGTCCTTCTCCAGGCGGTCGAAGAAGGCCAGGTTGAACTGGTCGCGGTTGGACTGGTAGGAGCCGAACAGGCGCGCCCCGAGGTTGGTGTCGGAGAAGATGAAACCGCGGAAGTCGCTGTTGAACGGCTGGATGCCGGCGCGCACCGAGACGAAGTCGTAATTGGGCGACAGGTCCGCCAGCTTCAGCTCGCCGAACAGCTCCTGGAGGGCGAAGAAGCCGTCGGTGCGGCTGGTGCCCTGGCGCACGTCCGGATTGACGATGCCGTTCTCCGCCACCTGGAGGTAGTTGAGGTTGCCCACCAGGCTCGCCTTGACCCGCCAGTCCACCGGCCGGAAGGCGGTCTCGCCCGAGAACAGGTCGGCCGAGATGCCCACCGTCTGGGTGAGCAGCAGCTGGCCGTCGTGGCCGAAGAAGCCGAGGCTCCCCTCGCGGCTGGTGCTGATCCCCGCCGGGGTCGGCAGCTCCCGCGCCTCGACCAGGGTGTCCGAGACGGCGCTCAGGTTGAGGAAGAGGTTCTGGCCCCGGATCGGCAGGTCGCCCTTGAGGCGGTTCTGGTTGTAGGGGTCCCAGGGGCTGCCGGCGACGGTGAGCTCGTAGGGCGGCAGCACCACGCGCCAGCGGTCGGTGTACTCCTGGAAGTCGGCGGCGGCCGAGGCCACCGGCGGCGCGTAGCTCTCCGGCACCGACAGCAGCGGCCGGCGCGGGAAGCGGCCCGGCAGCTGCACCAGCAGATCCGCCTGGGCTGTGGCGAGCGCCTGGCCGGCCGCGGCGGCGCCGGATGCGTGCACGCTGACCGTGACCGCGTAGGCGCCCGCGGTCAGCGGTGCCGGCCAGCGCAGGCTGAAGGTGCCATCCGCGGCCACCGCGGTCTGCCACGTGGCGGACGGGCCGGCCACCGGCACGGGCGCGAGCGCCACCTCGACGACCGAGTCCGGCGGCGCGCTGGTAGTGCCGGAGATGACCACCTCCGGCGACTGGCTGAAGAGCGTCGGGGCGCCGGCGATCGCGATCGTGACCACCCCCGGCGTTTCCGCCGGCAGCGCGGCCGTCGCGGTCAGCGGCGAGGCGGCCAGCAGGCCGCACAGAACGGCAAGCGGCGCACAGGCCGGCCACCGCACCTGCCACCCGCGGGAGGCGTGCACTCGGCTCAGTCCTCGGGGTTGCGCGGGAACTTGAGGAAGGGGAGGCGGACGCCGCCGACGAAGACGTTGTCCGCCCACAGGCCTTGCGGCGGCAGGTATCCCTGCGCCCCAAGGTAGGTGACGAAGTCGTCCTGGTCCACGCCGTCGCCGCTCACCCCGAGGCCGCCGACGAGCTGGCCGCCGGCGTAGAGCGGCACGCTGCCGGGGAAGAAGACGATGCCGCTCTGATGCGGCCCGGGCGCCTGCGTCCCCTGGGTGCAGGGGTTGGCGGCGTCGTGCTGGAAGAGGCCGAAGAAGGGGCCGGCGCCGGTGCCGTCGATGCCCGGCGGATAGAGCGGCTGGGCGCCGAAGCCGATGGTGCGGTTGGTCACCGCGGTCCCCGGCGGCACGCCCGGCAGGTCGGCCTGGGCGGTGGCGCTGCCGCCGCTGAAGTAGACGACGTTGCGCGACTTGGCGACCGCCACGTCGATCGAGAACACGGTCGCGTCCGGCATCCGGTACAGCGCCAGGAGCGTGCCGTCGAGATCGGCGACCGCGATCACCATGCGGGCGCGGGAACCGATCGGCAGCCGGATCTGGGCGCGGGTGAGGTTGGCGCCGGCGACCGCCTGCTGCACGATCTGGTTGACCTGGCCGGCCGACAGGTGCGAGCCGGCGGCCGGCCCGGCGAGGTAGCCCTCCGGCGCGCAGCCGCCGGTGAGCGGGCCGACGGTGAAGGCGCCGGCGGCGGTCCCGGGGTTGGTGCCGGCCGGGCGCGTGCGCTGCACCACGAACGGCAGCCGGATGCCGTTGATCACCACCACCCCCGGCGGCGCCACCACCGGCAGGAAGCCGCCGGCCGCGAGGCCGGAGAGGGCGGCGAACTCGGCCTCCGCCGGCGGCACCCCGGCGACGCCGACCCCGCCCACCACCGACGACCCGCGGAAAAGGGGCAGGCCGCCCGGATCGACCGCGGTCTCGTCGCTGTCGTCGAGGTCCACCTTGCCGGTCACCGGCCCGGTGCCGCAGCCGGTGTGGACCGCCCCCTTGCAGGTGCCGCCGGCCAGCGACCCGGCGGGCGCGATCGCCTGGCCGGGCAGGAAGGTGGTGCCGAGCGGGCAGCCGCGGTTGGTCAGCTCGATGCCGTAGAGGGCGCCGTTGGCGGTGTTGGCGATGCCGGGCGGGAAATGGATGCCGGAGATGAAGCGCACGGTGCGCGACGACAGCGGCGCCTGGTCGTTGCTGAAGAAGGCGCCGGTGCGCGCCAGCCCCACCGCCAGGTCGTCGTCGGCGGCGCCAGTCCCCGGCTTGCGGAACACCCCCAGCACCCGGCCCGCGCGGTCCACCACCGCCACCGTCATCGCCGGCGCGTCGAGCGCGGCGGCGGCGCCCTGCGCCACGGCCGTCACCTCCGCCGGGCTCAGCGCCGTGCCGCCGTCGGCACAGACGGGCGGCGGGCTGCTCTTGGTCGGCGGATGCCGGCCGGCCGCCGTGCCCGCGATGTCTGCGGCATCGGGCAGCGGCGCGGCGGCGGCGCTGACGGCCAGACACAGAACGGTGGCCCAGGCGGCGAGCCGCCAAGACCGCGAGCACAGGGACCTGAGGTCAACCTCGCTGCTGATCATAGAGTGGCAAACGAACTTTCCAAGACCTTATCTCCTTGCCACAGAAGCGTCAAGCCATCTTGACGCCAACGGGGCCAAGGAACGGGCCGGAAGCATCGAGCAACCTTTTGTTGTCTCGCGCATGCCATCAGAAGCACCTGCTTAGAAGTAGAGGGCTTCATGAACGAAGCCTCTGGCAGATGGAGGATTCTGTATGTTGAAAGGAACGGTTGTGTCCGCTCTGGCACTTGCATCGATCCTCGCCGGCACCTCGGCTCTCCAGGCGCAGTGTGGCAGCACTCTCTCCTGCACCACGGCTCCGGCCTACACGGTCTCTGACTCCGGCGCGGGCGAGGCGTTCCTCGGCAAGAGCACCTACAGCGGCACCAGCGCGACCTATGGCGTCGAGGGCCTGGAGACGAACAGCGCGACCGGCTCGGCCGGCGTGGTCGGCTATGACGCGGGCGAATGCGCGCCGGACAGCCAGGGCGTCGGCCCGGCCGGAGTCATCGGTGCCAGCGTTAGCTACTTCGGGGTCATCGGCTATACGAACTCCAACTCTGACGGCGTGGGCGGGGTCGCGGGCTACACCTACCAGAGCGGCCAGTGCTCGCTTGCTGCCGCGGCCAGCGGCTACCTGGCCTACAAGACCAGCGGCGGCACCACCTATGCCGTTTACGGCATCGGCAACACCGGCGCCACGGGCACCAAGTCCTTCATCGAGCCCCACCCCACCGACGCCTCGAAGGAGATCCGCTACGTGTCGCTTGAGGGCCCCGAGGCCGGTACGTACTTCCGCGGCAGCGGGCGCACCGTCAACGGCTCGGCCATCATCGAGGTGCCGGAGAGCTTCCGCATGGTCACCGCCGAGGCGGGGATGACCGTGGTGGTCACTCCGACCGGAGACCTGGCACAGATCGCCGCGATCTCGAAATCGCTCGACCGGATCGTCATCCGTTCCTCGAAGGACGTGACCTTTGATTACGTGGTCAATGGCGTTCGCAAGGCGTTCCAGGACTTTCAGGCCATTGCGGAGAACGACGACTTCATTCCGCTGGGTCCGAAAGACAACCGCTTCTTCGCCTTCCCCGCCGAGAGCCAGCGGCGGCTGGTCGCCACCGGCATCTACCTGCCGGACGGCAGCGTGAACCTCGCCAAGGCGCACGAGATGGGCTGGGACCGTAACTGGACGTCCACCCAGGAGGCGAGGAACTCGGCCGCGGGCTTCCTCCGCTTCGCCGGCCTCGCCGCCCACCCGTAGCGCCGCAGCCCACCCACCTGGAGTCCCTGCCGCCGGCGCCGCGAGCCTCGCTCCGCGGCGCCGGCCCGCGCGCCACGACAAAGCGGCCCCGACGTGTCGGGGCCGCGAGTGCGCAGGGTTCCCCGGAGGACCGGGGTGATGGGGATCAGGCAGGGGCCCCTGACCGCGGGGCCCCTGGGAGAGCTGCCGCTACTGCACGTTCAGGGCGAAATCGTCGACCACGAACGAGGTTTGCAGCGAGACGTCCTCGCTGCCGGTGAGGAAGATCTGGATGGTCTGTCCCTTGTAGGCGGAGAGGTCGAAGCTGTGCTGTGTGTAGCCCGCGGCGGCGTTGAGGTTGGAGTAGGTCGCGAGCGTCGCCAGCACCGTGCCCGAGGAGTTGCGCACCTGGACCTTCAGCGTGTCGTAGGCCGTGGTATGGGTGGTCTCCGCGGTGTCGATGTGCAGCCAGAACGTCAGCGTCGCGGTGGTGATGGTCGACGGGATGGTCACCGTCTGGAGAGCGGTGTCGGTGTGGGTGGTGCCATAGCCGTCGAGCCAGGCGTCCCAGCTGCCGGAGTGCGGCGGCTCGGCGGAGGAGTTGTTGATCACCCCCGCGGACAGCGTCCAGGGAGTGGTGGTGGTGCCGTTCTCGAAGCCCGGGTTGCCGAGCAGCTGCTGCGCCACGCTGCTCGAGACCGTCAGCGTCACCGTGGCGGTATGGGTCTTGCCGCCGCCGGTGCCGGTCACCGTGATCGTGGAGGTGCCGGTGGCGGCGGACGCGGCCACCGTGATGGTCATCGTCGAGCTGCCGCTGCCCGGCGCCGCGATCGACGTCGGGCTGAAGGCAACCGTGACCCCCGAGGGTTGACCGGAGGCGCTGAGCGCCACCGCGGAGTTGAAGCCGCCGGCGACGGTGGTCGAGATGGTGACGTTGGCCGAGCCGCCCTGGACGATCGTCTCCGAGGTCGGCGATGCGGTGATCGTGAAGTCGGGACTGGCGACGGAGAGCGTCACCGTCACGGTCTGCGTCGTGCCGCCGCCGGTGCCGGTGACGACGATCGGATAGCTGCCGGCCACGGTCGAGGCGCCGACGGTGATGGTCATCGTCGAGCTGCCGGAGCCGGGCGCGGCGATCGAGGTCGGGCTGAACGCCACCGTCACGCCGGAGGGCTGGCCGGCAGCCGAGAGGGCGATGGCGGAGTTGAAGCTGCCCGAGATCGAGGTCGAGATGGTGACGTTGCCGGCGCTGCCCTGGGCGATCGAGATCGACGTCGGCGACGCCGAGATCGTGAAGCCCGTGGAGGTCACCGTCAGCGCCACCGTCGCGGTGTGGGTGGTGCCGCCGCCGGTGCCGGTGACCACGATGGAATAGCTGCCGACCGCGGTCGAGGCGCCGACGGTGATCGTCATCGTCGAGCTGCCGGAGCCGGGCGCGGCGATCGAGGTCGGGCTGAACGCCACCGTCACGCCGCTGGGCTGGCCGGCTGCCGAGAGCGCCACGGCGTTGTTGAAGCCGCCGGAGACGGTGGTCGAGATGGTGACGTTGTTGGAGCCGCCCTGGGGGATCGAGGTCGAGGTCGGCGACGCCGAGATGGTGAAATCGGCGGTCGAGGTGCTGTCGGCGATGGCCGCCGTCCAGATCTCCTCGCTGGCGCCGCTGCGGCGATCGGTCCACGAGGGGAAGAACAGGCCGTTGACGCCGTCGAGGCCGGTGTAGTCGCCGTACTGGTTGCCGCTGTCGGCGCCGGAGGTGGTCTCATTGGTCGAGGCGGTCGTCACCTTGAACGGCGTGGTCCAGGTCTGGCCGTTGTCCACCGAGGACTGGTAGTAGAGGTTGGTCGACTTGCGCGTCGAATCGCCCACCGTGTCGTAATACGTGATCGACACCTTGCCGGTCGTGTCGTCCACCACCAGCCAGGGGAAGAACTGGTCGTTGAGACCGGTCTGGTTGTTGATCTTGACCGGCGCCGACCAGGTGACGCCGCCGTCGGTCGAGCGCGAGAAGAAGATGCGGCTCTTGCAGCTCGACGACGCGTTGGTGCCGGGGCCGCTGCCGCTGGTGCAGCCGGAATCGCCCGAGAGATCGTCCCAGGCGACGTAGACGTTGTTCAGGCTGGAGGTGCGGTAGGCGCCGGCGGTGGTGTAGATGAGCACCTGCCGGCTGGCCTGCGCGGGGATCGCGATCTCGAAGGAGCCGAAGGTGGTGGCGATGTGGGTCGCCGAGCCGAAGGAGACGCCGCCGTTGGTGGACTTCACCACGTAGATGCCCTGGCTGCCGGTATCGGGATAGAAGGCGAAGACGTCGCCGTTGGCGTTGGTCTTGATGTCGCCGCCGATCGCCGTGCCGGTGGTCTCCGAGCCGCTGATCTGGATGGGCGTCTGCCAGGAGCCGGTCGGGCCGGTGCGCCGCGCCACCACCGCCGGGAGGCCGGCGTGCCAGATGACGTAGAGGGTGTCCTTGAACGGCGAGGTGGTGCTGTGGTCCACCCACAGCATCTCCTTGTCGTTGTTGCTGAGGCTGCCGGAGAAGGTGTTGTCCAGGGTCCAGGTGGCGCCGCCGTTGGTCGATCTGTAGGCGCGCATCTTCAGCACCGTCTCCGCGGAGTTGATGCCGATCGTGGTCGACCAGGCGGTGCCGTCGGAGGTCCAATCGACGGTCGGGTCGGACATGAAGGCATCGCCGGAGGCCAGGGGCAGGGAGGTCTGGCCCCAGGTGGCGCCGCCGTTGGAGGAGAAGAACTGGGCCTGCTGGCCGCTCGCGCTGATGTTGTTCGAGGCGCCGATGATCTGCTGGGTGTTGAAGCGGTTGACCCGGATCATCGATTCGCTGCGGGCCGAGGTCTGGGCGCCCGAGATGCGCTCCTCGCCGGTCTCGCTGGCGGCATCGAGGCTGTCGCCGCCGCCGACGGGCAGCGGCCGCCGCACGCCGGGGCCGGGCTGCAGGTCCTGGTGGGTCAGCATCCACTCGAGGACCTCGTGCAGGACGAACGGATAGCCGCCGGTCGGGTCGCTGGCGAGGAAGCTGTCGTGGGGATGGTTCTTGCGGTAGAGCACCCGCAGCCAGGGCGGGATGCCGAGCCTGTCGTTGGCCTCCTCGGAGCGCAGCATGCCGAAGTCCTGGTTGGCCAGGACCAGGCGCTCGAGCGCGCTGCCGATCATGACGTGATGCTCGGTGAGCTGCTCCTGCACGCTCGGCCAGCTGCCGAGCTGTGTGGCGTTGCCGGCGGCGCCGGTCAACAGCGCCAGGCCGACGGCAAGAGCGGCGGCCAGGCGGGCGTGCGCAACAGGTCGCACGCGATGCGAAACCGGTGATGGCTGCATGAGTTCCCCCCAACCCCTTGCTGCGTGGGTGGTGATCAGAGGCCGGCGCGTTACGGCGGTGACCGGCGCGTTACGGCCTCGATTGACACTCGCTCGGTGCCAGTCCGCCTGGCCAGGCGGACCGGCGACAATTCGATCGGCTCGATCGGCTCCCCCCCGGGACGATCTTCGGATCGTTTGGACCGCTCGCACCTGGATCGTTCGCATCCCCGCGGCGCCTGAGGCGGCCGACGCAGCGAGGAAGACAGCCGGACGGGTGAGGCAGGTCAGCTGAAAGAGTTAGCCGGATCCAAATGCGCGCACAAGCTAATAGAAATCTTGATATTTTGTCAAGCTGTACCCCGGCGGGGTAGTGCTGCAGCGACCAGATCCCACCACCGGATCCCACGTCCGCCGGCGCTAGGCGCTCGGGACACGACCGCCGAGACCGGCCTGACGGTCGTGGTCACGCCGGTGGGAGAGTTGGCGCAGATTGCGGATGAGGAGAGGACCGCGGCTCCGGGCCTGATGGACGCCGGGCCGCCGGAGGCCGGCACTCAGGCCGGTTGCCTGGCGTGGCCGCTGAACGAGAGCCCGGCGGTGCGCGTCGCCGCCCGGCCTCCCGGATGGTAGCCGTGGCAGCTGATGCACTCGGTCGAGGCCGGGCGCGCGGCGGCGCCGCCCGCCGCCTCGCCCGCGGGGGATCCTCCACTCCCAGCGGCGCCTCCCCCACCGCCGGCGGTCGCTCCCCCACCGCCGCCGGCAGCTCCCCCACCGCCGCCGTGGCAGCGCCGGCAGACGGCCACCCCGGGCAGCAGCACGTCGGCCGCGGCGGTGCTCGCGGGCGCGGCGGCGTGGCAGTCGAGGCAGGGGCTCGTCCGGTGGTCGAGGTGCGAGAAGCGGGCGTTGGGCAGCCAGCGCTCGGGGATCGGCGTCCAGGTGACGACCGGCACCGGCGTGGCGTTGGCGTCCACCACGTGGCACTCCTTGCACGCCGTGCCGTAGAGGTAGCGCTCGGCCAGCACCACGCCGCGCTGCGCCTGGGAGCCGAAGTCGAGGCCGCGCGGCGCGGCGCCCTGGCCGCGCATCAGGAGCCGGAACTGCTGCCCCACCGAGACGCTCCTCGCGCGCTGGTCGGAGTAGACGCTGACCAGGAACTCGCGCACCCGCTCGGGGACGTCGTGGGGCGCCACCTGGCTCGGCCGGGCCTCGTCGAAGGTCAGCGGGTGGCAGCCGGAGGTGGTGCAGCTCTCGCGGTAGCGGACCGGCACCATGCCGGTCTGGCCGGCGCCGGCCGCGACGCGATGGCAGCTGTCGCAGGCGAGCTGCACCCGCGGCCCGCCGGGGGCGGGGAGGCCGGCGCGCAGGTGACGCTGGTGGTTGAAGCGCAGCGGCGTCGGATCGGCGCGGCGCTCGACCGCCGCGGCGAGGGGCAGCCGCGTGCCGTCCGGCAGGGTCACCGAGAAATCGGGGTGGTCGTCGCGGAAGGTGTGCACGCTGCGGGCGAAGCGCGGCGTGCCGGAAGTGACCTGGAGGTCGGCGTGGCACCCGCCGCAGGTCCGGTCGTCGACGAACGCCAGGCGCTCGCCGCCGCGGTGCTCGGGATGGCAGCTGGTGCAGGGCGGCGCCCCGACCTGGCGGGCCTGGTGGACCTCGCCCTTCAGCCGCTGGGTGGCGTGGCAGTCGGCGCACAGGTTGGCGACCGCGCCGCGCCACGGCGCATGGCACGAGGTGCAGCTGTTGACCTCGGTGTGCCACCGGTGCACCGGCCCGGGCTCGAAGGCGGTGGCGCGCCCGCTGGTGGCGAGGGAGGCCAGGACCGCCGCCGCGGCCAGCACCAGGACGGCCGAGAGCAGCGTTTTGTTGAAGAAGCGGCCGCGCAGGCTGAGCGCCCCCAGGTAGTCCACCACCGGCGCGCGCGGCGGAGCCGGTGGCCGCGGCGGCGCCGCCGGCGTGCCCGGGAAGAGAGGTGGCGCCGGCGGCTCTCCCGGCGACGCCGCGGGTGCGCGCGGAGCGGCAGGCGGCGCAATCTGTCCGGACGGCGGCGCGCTCGGCGCGGACCCGGCCGGCGCGGCCGTGCCCGGCGGCACCGTCGAGGGCAGAGGCGTTGGCCTGCCGGCGGCCGACGCCGCGGCAACCGCACCGCCCTCGGACGCCGAGGCTGCCGACCGCGGCGGCGGCAGTGCGGGGGCTCCCGCCGCCGGCACCAGGATGTCCGGGACCGGTGCCGCCTCCCGCGACGACGAGGGAGCCGGAGCGCGCTCCGGCGCTTCCTCCTGCGGCAGGGGGCGGTCCCGGGTGGCGGAGTCGATCCCGAGCAGGGCATCCACCGCGGCCTGCACGTCGGCCGGCAGCGCACGTCTCGCCGGTCCCGGCGGGGCCGGTGCCGGTGCGGAGGGAGGAACGGCCGGGGCGGGGGTGGGCGGGGGCGCGGCTGGCGCCGGGCGGTCCGCCTCGGGGGCCGGCGGCGGAGCTTCTTGCCTCGCGGCGCCGGGCAGCGGCGCGGCCGAGAGCCGAGGGGCCGGCGGCGGTGCGTCAGACCGCGGCGCGGTGCCGGTGGGCACGGCCGGAGGACGGGGCGCCGGCGCCCGGGGCCGCAGGTCCTCGCCGGCGAGGAGCGCCGCCGCCGCCACCGCCGCGGCCATGCGCTCGGGGGTCAGCGCCACGGTGCGCGCGTCCGCCGCCACCACCGCCGGCGCATCCTCCTCCGGCCGCGCCCGCACCGCCAGGAAGAGGGGGTCCTCCGGGTCGGTGACCTGGACGCGGATCTGGAAGCCGCCGATGTTGATCAGGTCGTTGGCGGCGAGGAGCGCCTCCTGGACGCGGCGCCCGTTGACGTAGATGCCGGTCACCCCGCCGCGCTCGCTCAGCCGGTACCCGCCCGCCACCGGCTCGATGACCGCGTGCTCCAGCGCCACCGTGGGATCGTCGAGCCGCAGCTCGGCGGCGGTGCCGCGGCCGATGCGCAGCATGGCGCCGGGCACGAAATGGATGCGCGACTGCTGCCCGGACAGATGCTGGATGATGAAGGGCACCGGGCAGGTTCCTCGCGGTCAGCGCAGCGGCAGGCGGGCGGGGCGTCGGCGCGGTCCCGGCATCGTCGCCTTCCTAGAGGCCGCCGAGCCCGGCAAAGGACGAGCGGGCGAAGTAGAAGACCGCCACCAGGTGGGCGGCGACCAGCACCACCAGGGCGATCGACAGCGGCACGTGGACGTAGAGCCAGGCGGCGAGCAGGTTGCGGAAGTGCTGCTGCGCCACCAGCTGCTCCAGGAGCTCGCCGCGCTGGCGCGCCATCACCAGGAGCTGGCGCAGCTCCTCCTGCTCCTCCGGCGGCACCCGCGGCAGGTGCACCGCCCAGGGCGCGGCGCCGCCGCGCCCGCCGCCCCGCCCCGCCCGCACCAG
>JASLEW010000422.1 GCA_030150965.1 Thermoanaerobaculia bacterium
CCGCGCCGCCGGAGCGCGTGCTGCGGCCGGCCGCTGCCGCCCCGGCGCCCTACACGCCGCCGCAGCTGGCCGCCGAGGTGCTGCGCTCGCGCACCGCGGTCGAGGGCGAGCGCAAACAGGTCACGGTGATGTTCTGCGACCTGGTGAGCTCGACGGCGCTGGCCGACCGCGTCGGCCCGGAGGCCATGCACGGCCTGCTGCGCCGCTTCTTCGAGCTGGCCCTGGGCGAGGTGCACCGCTACGGCGGCACCGTCAACCAGTTCCTGGGCGACGGGTTCATGGCCCTCTTCGGCGCGCCGGTGGCGCACGAGGACCACGCCCGCCGCGCCGCGCTGGCGGCGCTCGCGGTGCGCCGCGTCCTGGAGCAGGAGAGCGCCGCGATGCTGCGCCGGGCGGGGCTTGCGGAGGGCGGTCTCGACCGCCTCCGGACGCTCGGCGGGCCGGCCGTCGAGGCGGGCGCCCGGACCGACGTCCCGCCGGCCGAGCTGGCCGTGCGCATGGGGCTCAACACCGGTTGGGTGGTGGTGGGAGTGCTCGGCGATCACCTGCGGATGGACTACACCGCGGTCGGCGACACCACCAACCTCGCCGCGCGGCTCCAGCAGCAGGCGACCGCCGGCGCGATCCTGATCAGCGCCGCCACCCGCGCCCTCGTCGGCGGCGACGTCGAGGCCGAGCTGCTCGGCCCGGTGAAGGTGAAGGGCAAGGTGGTGCCGGTGACCGCCTACCGTCTGACCGGTATGGCGGCGGTCCCCGCCGGGAGCGCCGGGCGGCCGGCCCTGGCGCAGCGCACGCTGAGCCCGCTGGTGGGCCGCGAGCAGGAGATCGACGGGCTTCGCGCCCTGGCCGAGCTGGCCGCGGGCGGCCGCGGCCAGGTGGTGGGGATCGCCGGCGAGGCGGGCGCCGGCAAGTCGCGGCTGGTGTTCGAGCTGCGGAGGGTCCTGGAGCGCGACCGGCACGTGACCTGGTTCAGCGGCCGGTGCCTGTCCTACGGCCAGGGTGCGCCCTACCTGCCGCTGCTCAACCTGCTGCGCGGCGCCTGGGGCATCGCCGAGGCCGATCCGGACCCGGAGGTGGCGGCCAAGGCGGCGGCCGGCCTGGCGCAGTCCGGGGTGGACGGCACCTCCTCGCTGCCCTACCTGCTGGAGCTGCTGGGCGCGCGCGGCGGCTGCGAGGCGCTGGCCGAGCTGGGGTCCCAGGCCCTCCGGGACCGCATCTTCGCCGCCCTGCGCGACCTGATGCTCAAGGCGTCGCAGCGCAGCCTGGTGGTGGTGGAGGTGGAGGATCTGCACTGGGTGGACCCGACCTCCGAGGTGTTCCTGGACCGCCTGGCGGACGAGGTGTCGGGCGCCCGCCTGCTGCTCGTCCAGACCTACCGCTCCGGCTACGTGCCGCACTGGCTGGACCGCTCCTACGCCACCCAGATCGCGGTGCGGCCGCTGTCCATCCATGACAGCCGCGAGCTGGTGAGCGCCACCCTGCGCCGCGCCGACGTCTCGCCCCAGCTGACCGCCGCCATCCTCGAACGGGCGGAGGGCAACCCCTTCTTCCTGGAGGAGCTGGCGCGCGCGGTGGAGGAGCGGGAGACGGCCGACGAGAGCGTGGTGCCCGACACGGTGCAGGGCGTGCTCATCACCCGCATCGACCGGCTGCCTGCCGAGCACAAGCGCCTGCTGCAGATCGCCTCGGTGCTCGGCCGCGAGCTCCAGCGCGCGCTCCTCGACGAGGTGTGGGAGGGGCCGCCGGGCATCGATCCGCTGCTCCAGGACCTCAAGCGCTGGGAGTTCCTGCAGGAGGTGCCGGCGGCCGACGGGCAGACGCTGATCCTCTTCCGCCACGCGCTCACCCAGGAGGCGGTCTACCAGAGCCTGCTCGGCCGCCGCCGCCAGGCGCTCCACGCGGCGGCCGGGCGGGCGCTCGAGGCGCTCTTCGCCGGCCGCCTGGAGGAGGCCTACCCGAGCCTCGCCTACCACTATCCCCAGGCCGGCGACAACGCCAAGGCGGTGGAGTACCTGGCGCGCTCGGCCGACTGGTGGGCGCGCCGCTACGCCCACCTCGAGGCGGTCAAGGCGCTGGAGGAGGCGCTGCGGCACGCCGAGCGCCTGCCGGAGGCCGAGCGCGACCGGCAGCTGGTGGAGCTGGTCCTGCGGCTGGCGCACTCGCTGCTGCCGCTCGCCCGCTTCCCCGACACCCTGGCGCTCTGCACCCAGCACGCCGAGCGGGTCGAGCGGCTGGGGGACGCCTCGCTCGGCGCGCGCTTCCACTTCTGGCTCGCCCACACCCACAGCTACCTGGGGGACCAGGCGCGGGCGGCGGTGAGCGCCGAGCGGGCGATCGCGCTGGCCGGCGAGTGCGGCGACGAGGTGACGCTCGCCAAGGCGCACTACGTCCTGGCGCGCGACGGCTTCTGGTCGGGCCGCTTCGCCCTGGGGGTGGAGCACGCGCTGCGCGCCGTGGGCCTCCTCGAGCGCCACGGCGAGCGCTGGTGGCAGGGGCAGGCCCTCTGGGTGGCCGGCTTCAACGACTACGCTCTGGGCCGGTTCGAGCCGTCGCTCGCCGCCATGGCGCAGGCGCAGGCGATCGGCGAGATGCTGGCCGACCCGCGGCTCGACACCACCTGGAGCACCGGCTACTTCTACGCCTCGATGGGCGACGCGGAGGCGGCCATCCGCGACTGCCGCGGCGGCCTCGAACGCTCGCGCGACCCGCTCAACACCACCGCGGCGCTGGGCTTCCTGGGCTACGCCTACCTGGAGCAGGACGACCTGCCGCGCGCCGTCCAGGCGCTGGCGCCGGCGGTGGCGAGCCTGCGCGCGGCGGGCTTCCGCCAGATGCTCGGCTGGTTCTGCGCCTTCCTGGCCGAGGCGACGATGCGCACCGGCAACGCGGCGCAGGGCCGGCAGCTGGCCGAGGAGGCGCTGGCGATCGCCCGCGAGACGGACTTCGGCTACGGCGCCGGCCTGGCGCAGCGGGCGCTGGGCCGGATCGCCCGCCAGGAGGGCGACCGCGCCGCGGCGGAGCGGTGGCTGCACCAGGCGCTGGACACCTTCACCGCGCTCGACGCGCGCTTCGAGGTCGGCCGCTCGCACCTCGACCTGGCGCGGCTGGAGCCGGCCCTGCCCGGCCCCGCCGAGGAGGCGGAGCGCCATGCGGCGCTGGCGCGCGACATCTTCGGCGAGCTGCGGGTGCCGCGCTACCGCGAGCGCGCCGAGCGGCTGGCCGAGCGCCTGGCCGCCTGGTGGCTCGAAGAGGCGGCGGGCGGCACGGCGCCGCGCCCCGCCGTGGCCCGGTAGCCGCCGGCCACCGGCCGCCGGCC
>JASLEW010000428.1 GCA_030150965.1 Thermoanaerobaculia bacterium
CGCCGGCGGCCGGAGCGCCGCCCGTCCGGTGGAGCGCCACGCGCTCGCTCAGCGTGAGCGCCCTGTACCAGTCGGGTGCGCCGAGCGCGTCGGAGACAGGGTTCGGCATCGGGTCAGGGCCCTCCGGCGACGAGGGACGGAGGCGGCGAGCGACGGTCCCTTCAGTCGTAGGTGCCGGAGGGCGCCCGGGGCGCGCCGCCGGGGCGGCGGCCGGGCGGCGGCGTGCGCTGCGCCGGTCGTCGTGCGGGCTGCGCCATGCGGCATGCGCGCGGGCGGTGCTGCCGGCCGGGGCCGCCGTGTCAATCGATCTTCAGCGCCGTGTGCGGGTCGATGCGCGCGGCGCGGCGCGCCGGGACGAGGCTGGCGGCGAGGGCGACGGCGCCCAGCAGGAGCGGCACGAGCAGGAAGGTGACGGGGTCGGCGGCGCTGACCTCGAAGAGCTGATTCGCCAGCAGGCGGGAGAGCGCGAGGGCGCCTGCCAGGCCCAGGCCGATCCCCGCCAGGGCGAGGCCCGCGCCCTGGCCGACGATCAGGCGGACCACCGCGGCACGCCGGGCGCCGAGCGCCAGGCGCACGCCGATCTCGTGGCGGCGCTGGGCCACCGAGTAGGCGATGACGCCGTAGATGCCGATCGCCGCCAGCAGGAGGGCGACGGTGGCGAAGGCGCTCAGCAGCAGGGTGCGGAAGCGCGGCTGCGCCACCGCGCCCGACATCGCCTGCTCGAGGGTCACGACGGAGCCGACGACGGCGTCCGGGTCGGCGGCCTGCACGGCGCGGCGCAGCGCCGGCGCCAGGTTGGCGGCGCCGGCCGCCGCGCGCACGACCAGGATCTGCTTCAGGCCGACGTTCTGCGCGGCCGGCGTGTAATAGGCCGCGTCGGCGGGGTTGTCGAGGCCCAGGTACCGGGTGTTGCCGACCACGCCGACCACCGCCATGTAGGGGCTGCCGGGGATGTCGGGGCCGCTGCGCTTGAGCCGCTGGCCCAGCGGGTCCTGGCCGGCGAACTCGTGCCGCGCCATGCCCTCGCTGAGGATGACCACCGGCAGGGAATCGGGCCGGTCACGCCGGTCGAAGAAGCGGCCGCGCAGGAGCGGGATGCCGAGGGTGCGGAAGTAGTCCGCGCCGACCGTGGGGGCCGAGACGATCGGATTCAGCGCTTCGGGGCTGAGCGGCCGGCCGGCGACCACGTAGGTGTCGGCGTCTCCCTCGCGGTCGGGCGGCAGGCTGTCGGAGACGGCGGCGGACTCGACGCCCGGCAGGTGCCGCACGCGGTCGAGCAGCCGCTCGTAGAAGGCGAGGCAGGCCGCGTCGCTCGGGTACTTCACCGGGCTCGGCGAGATCTGCAGGCTGAGGATGCGGCGCGGCTCCACCAGGAGGCCGATCCGGACGCGCTGCAGCTGGACGAAGCTGCGCAGGAAGAGCGCCGCGCCGGCGAGCAGGACCAGCGACAGCGCGATCTCGGCGACCACCAGCACGGCGCGCGTGCGCCGCCGGCGGCGGCCGGAGGAGGCGGTGTGGCCGCCCTCCCTGAGCGCCGTCACCAGGCCGGCGCGCGAGCTCTGCAGCGCCGGCGCCAGGCCGAAGACGACGCCGGTGGCGAGCGCGGTCAGCAGGGTGAAGCCGAGGACGGTGGCGTCGAGGCGGACCTCCTGCATGCGCGGCAGGTCGCCGGGGTTCCAGGTGCGCATCAGGCCGATGCCCGCCGCAGCCACCGCGACGCCTGCCGCGCCGCCGAGGAGGGCCAGGAGGGCGCTCTCGGTGAGCAGCTGGCGCAGCAGCCGGGCGCGGCCGGCGCCCAGGCCCAGGCGCACCGCCATCTCGCGTTCGCGCGCCGTGGCGCGCGCCAGCAGCAGGTTGGCGACGTTGACGGAGGCGATCAGCAGCACCAGGGTGACGGCGCCGAAGAGCACGAGCAGGGCCGGGCGCGCATCGCCCACGATCGCCTCGCGCAACGGCTGGAGCGGGAAGGTGAGGCGGGCGAGGCGCCGATCCGCCAGCTCGATCCGCCGGCCGATGGCATCCATCTCCGCCTGGGCCTGGGCGAGCGCGATGCCGGGCTTGAGGCGGGCGATGCCGCGGTAGAGGAACGGGCCGCGGCGGGTCGGCGGGTCGAACCGGAGGTTGGTCCAGACCTCGCTGTCCGGGCGGGGGAAATGGAACGTGGCCGGCATCACGCCGACCACCGTCGCGGCTCTCCCGTCCAGGTGGATGGTCTGGCCGACGATCCCGGGGTTGGCGGCGAAGCGGCGGCGCCACAACGACTCGGAGACCACGGCGAGCTGCGATTTCGCAGCGCCGTCCTCGCCGGCGACGAAGGCGCGGCCGAGCAGCGGGCGCACCCGGAGAGCGGAGAAGAAGCCGGCGGTCACCGCGGCGCCGGCCAGCTGCTCCGGCTCGCCGGCGCCGGAGAGGTCGAAGCGGCGCCGGAAGACCAGCGCCGGGTCCTCGAAGACGCGGTTGGCGGCCCGCCAGTCGAGGTAGTCGGCGAGGCAGAGGTTGCCGTAGGGGAAGTTCGAGCGCGCGAAATGCCGGGAGACCAGGACCAGGCTGCCCGGCTGGGGATACGGCAGCGGCCGCAGCAGGACGCCGTCGATGACGCTGAAGATGGCGGTGTTGGCGCCGATGCCGAGCGCCAGGGCGAGCAGCGCGACGGCGGCGAAGCCCGGGCTTCTGGCGAGGGCGCGCGCGCCGTAGCGCAGGTCGAGCCGGAGGCCGTCGAGGAAGGCGCCGGCGCGGACCGCGCGCACCCCCTCCTTGACCTGCTCGACGCCGCCGAGGTCGAGGCGGGCGGCACGCCGCGCCGCCTGCGGGCTCATGCCCGCCCGCGCCTTCTCCTCGGCGGCGAGCTCCAGGTAGGCGGCGAGCTCCTGATCGAGGTCGGCCTCGACGCGGGCGCGCCGCGACAGGTTCCGCCAGGTGCTGCGCAGCCGGGACAGGATGGGCATGGCGCGCGTTTCTCCTCCCCGCCTAGGTGGCCGCGAGGGCGCTGGCGATGGCCACCGCGACGCGGCGCCAGTGCTCGCTCTCGGTGGCAAGCTGCCGCTGTCCCGCCCGCGACAGCCGGTAGAACCTCGCCCGCCGCCGGTTCTCGGACTCGCCCCAGGCGGCGATCAGCCAGCCGGACTCCTCCATGCGGTGAAGGGCGGGGAAGAGCGAGCCGGGTTTGACCTGGAAGGTCCCGCCGGTGATCTGCTCGATGCGGCGCGCCACCCCCAGGCCGTGCAGCTCGCCCAGCGCCAGGGCCTTGAGGATCAGCAGATCGAGGGTCCCCTGGAGCAGGGGTGTCTGGCTGGCTGCCGCGTCGCCCGCTGCGCGCATCCGGCGGCATCTCCTTTCTGGCGGGGGCCGGTCACCGGCCCGCCGGCCGGCGCCTCTCCTATAGAGAGTCTGTAGGACTATACTGCCCTGGACCTATAGGCTGTCAATAGGGCGGGCATCGCCGCGACTGCGATCGTTCCGCGAGTACTGGCTGCGCCGGCATGGCCACGCTTGAGGTTTGGACGGCCGCCCGGGCGGCCCCGTAAGCTCCATGTCGTGGGCACAGGAGCATCGAAGACGCTGGAGCGCCAGGCGTTGCGCTGCTCACGATCTGACGGGACGGGTGCCTCCGGAGGATCCTGGCATGCGGCAGCATGAGGTCGTTCGAGGACGGGAGCACGGGGGCGCAGCCCTTCGGCCGGTATTGGCGGCGTGGACGGTGCTGGCGGCGTGGATCGCGGGGGTGGCGATGAGCGCGATGGTGGCCGCACCGGCGGCGGCGCTCACGGCGGGCGGCTCCTGGCAGGCGATCGGTCCCAGCGGCGGCCCGGCGCTCAGCCTGGCGGTGGACCCGGCCGACGCCGCGACGGCCTATGCGGCGTGCGGTCCGGGCGGCCTGTTCAAGACGGTGGACGGGGGCCTGAGCTGGAGCCACAGCGACGCCGGGCTGCTGCCGGGCGCGGTGATCCGGGTGGTGGTGGATCCGCTGACGCCTTCGACCGTCTACGCCGCCACCGTGGCGGTGACCTTCCGCTACACGTTCCAGATGTCCGGCGGCGGCGTCTTCAAGAGCACCGACGGCGGCGCCACCTGGTCGCCGGCCGGCAGCGGCCTGGGCGGCGCCGGCGAGTCCGCCGCGAGCCTGCTGAGCGATCTCGCCATCGATCCGCAGACGCCGTCCACGCTGTTCGCGGCGGTGGGCGACACGGTGTTCCGGTCGCAGGACGGCGCGGCATCCTGGACGGCGAGCGGCGCGGGCCTGCGGCCGAACCTGCGGGTCAAGACCGTGGTGCTCGATCCGGCGGCGCCGTCCACCGTCTACGCGGGGACCTCGATCGGCGTCTGGAAGAGCACCGACGGCGGCGCGAGCTGGCTGCCCGCCCGCCAGGGCATGGCGCTGGCGCCGCTGGCGCCGATCGCCGCCCTGGCGGTCGATCCGCAGGCGCACGAGACCGTGTACGCCGGGGCGTCGCCGGGCAGCCTGGTCGACGGGCAGGCGCGCGGCCTCTACGTCAGCACGGACGGCGGCGCGAGCTGGACGGCGCAGCCCGTCGCCGCCGGCAACCCGAGGGTCTCCTGCCTGGCGGTGTCGCCGGCCGATCACTCGGTTTTCGCCTGCGCCCAGGGCAGGGGCCTGTACCGCTCGCTCGGCGGCGGCGGCCGCTGGCAGCCGATCGATCAGGGGCTGCCGGCGACGGCGTTCGCCGCCGTCGCCATCGCGGCATCGCGGCCCGATCAGCTGCTGGCAGGCGTCGCCGCGGGCGGCAACGGCGGGCCGGCGGTCTACGCCAGCGCCGACGAGGGCTCGCTCTGGACGCCCGCCGGCGGCGGCCTCGCGGCGATCGATCCGGCGGCGCTGGCGGCCGATCCGGTGCGCGCCGGCCGGGTGTACGTCGGCACCGGCGCGAGCGGCGTCCTCGCCACGACCGATGACGGCGGCGGCTGGGCGCCGGCCAACGCCGGGCTGGGGAGCGGCCTCCAGGTGAGCGCGCTGGCGGTCGATCCCCTGGCGCCGGCCACGCTCTATGCCGAGACGGACGGCGGCTTCTTCGTCAGCCACAACGGCGCCAGGCACTGGAGCCTTCCCGGCGCCGCGTTCCCGGCAGTGCCGGCGCTGGCGGTCGATCCGCACCGGCCGTCGACGCTCTACAGCGCCGCAACCCGGTCCACCTCCGGCTCGCCCTTCGAGGCGCAGTCCTTCTACAAGAGCGTCGACGGCGGCGCCACCTGGACGTTGCTGCTGCCCCAGGACACCGACATTCCCGCGTGCGCCGTGGCGCCGTCGGCGCCGGCGACCGTCTATGTCGCGCGGCAGCAGGAGAACGTGATCTCGCTGCTGCGCAGCCAGAACGGCGGCGCCGCCTTCGTCAGGGTCTTCTCGCTGGCGGCGGGGTTCTTTCCGATCCTGGCGATCGATCCCGGCGATGCGGAGGTGCTGTATTTCGAGATCGCCGGCACGCCGTCCACCCAGCCGTCCGGCCTGTTCAAGAGCACGGACGGCGGGGCCACGCGGACCAGGCTCGCGGCGCCGGTCGCCGCGCTGCTGATCGATCCGGCGGATCCATCCGTGCTCTACGCCGGGACCGCGTCCGGCGTGGTGGTCAGCGCCGACGGCGGCGCCACCTGGGCGGAGCTGGCGCCCGGCCTGCCACCGGCGGCCGTCTACCTGCTCGCCCGCGGCCCCGGCGCCCTGTACGCCGGCGTCGAGGGGCACGGCGTCTACCGCCTGAGCCTGTAGCGCGAGGTCTGGCGGCCGAGAGGCGTCGCGACCGTCTGACCCGGATCACCGATCGCCTGCGCGGCGGCTGGATTCGCTTCTACCGGCCCAATTGCGGCCGGTCTCGCCGGTCAGGCGCTCACGATGGCCGATCTCCAGGGCATGCTGCTGGCGGTGGAGAGGAGCCCGATCACGCTCTCCAGGCTCCCTGAACCATCGTGGTTGGCGGATGCTTGACTCTCTACCGCTGGCCGTCTGACATGCCGGTTGTAAGGAGACCACGCCGCGCCCAGGGCCACCTGGACGCCGGGCGGCGGCCTCACCGCCGCCGGATGGCACGCCGCAGCACCATGGCGGCGCCGGCCGCCGCCGCCAGGCCGATGGCCGCTGCTGCTGCTGCTTCGTGCCAGCCGGCGGCGCGCACCGCCGCGGCGGTTGCGCAGGTGGGCAGGATGGCGCCGGCCACGAGCGGCAGCAGGTCGCCGCCGCCCCATGGCGCGATGCCGCAGTCCCGCCAGAGGCGGCGCGCCCACAGCAGGTTCTGCGTCACCGTCATCGCCGTCCAGCCGGCGGCGGCGCCGAGGCCGCCCCAGGCCGGCGCCAGGGCCGCCGCCGTGGCCACCCCGAGCGCCACGCCGGCGGCGTTGCCGCGCACCACCGCGGCGACGCGGCCGCACGAGATCAGCACCCGATCGTTGTAGCCCAGCGTCACCGAGACGAGCAGGCCGGCGCAGAGCAGCGCCAGCGGCGCCGCGGCGGCGCCGTAGCGCGGGCCGAAGAGCGCCCCGATGACCGCGCGCGGCGCCAGGAGGCAGACCGCGGCCGGCGGCCAGAGCAGCGCCAGGACCAGCGACCTGGTCTGGCGGTAGACGGCGGCCAGCGCCGCCGGCTCCTCGCGCGCCCGCGCCGTTGTGGCGGCGGGCAGGAAGCGGTGGCTGGCGGCCTCGGAGGCCAGCTCCAGGGCGCGCTCGATGCCGCGCGCCACACCGTAGGCGCCCACCACCGCCGCGGGAGCGGCCAGCCCGAGGAGCAGGACGTCGAACCAGGCGCCGGCCTGACCGAGCAGGGTGGCGGCGGCAAAGGGCGGCAGCGCGCGCAGCAACCCGGCGTCGCGGTGCGCCCCGGCGCCGCCGCGCAGCCAGCCGTGCGCCGTCACGTAG
>JASLEW010000440.1 GCA_030150965.1 Thermoanaerobaculia bacterium
CGCCGCCGGAGACGCGGAGGGCCGGCGCATTAGGTAGCGGATTTGTGACGCACCGCACTAGCTCCCACCGCCGGCTCCCACCGCCGGGCGAACAGGGCGCTCCTGGCCTGCGCGAAGCGTCGAGCGGATCGCCCTCCAAACCTCCCGACTCCCTTCCCACCCCTCCGGGGGGGAAGGGGGCGCCCCCTCCCTCCCCTCTCTTCGGCGGCCGGAATGGACGCCCGGGAAGAGGGTATGATCCCGGGTGCTGGGAGCCGTGCCTATGCTCTACGACATCTCGCCCACGGTGCGCCCCGACATCCCGGTCTGGCCCGGGGACACGCCGTTCGCGGCGCGCCTGACCTGGTCGATCGCCCAGGGGGCGAGCGTCAACCTGACGGCGATCACCTCCACGCCGCACCTCGGAGCGCATGCCGATGCGCCGTTCCATACCGAGCCGCGGGGCGAGGGGATCGCCGAGATGCCGCTCGAGCGCTACCTGGGGCCGTGCCGGGTGGTGAGGGTGCCGCCGGTGGCGCTGATCGAGCCCCGCCACGTCGAGGGGATCGACCTCGCGAGCCCCCGCCGCCTGCTCTTCCGCAGCGACAGCGTGCGGGACCGCAAGAGCTTCCCGGAGCGCTTCACCGCGCTGTCGCCGGAGCTGGCGGCGCTCCTCGGCGAGCACGGGGTGCTCCTGGTCGGCATGGACACCCCGTCGGTCGATCCGTTCGACAGCAAGGAGCTGCTCGCCCATCACGCCCTGGCGCGCGGCGGCGTCGGCATCCTGGAGGGGCTGCTGCTCGACGGCGTGCCGGAGGGGGTGTACGAGCTGATCGCGCTGCCGCTCAAGCTGGCGGGGCTCGACGCCTCGCCGGTGCGCGCGGTGCTGCGCACCCTGGAGAGCTGAGCTCCGGGGCGTTCGCGGCCCCGTCCGCCGACCGGCCCGCGATCTGAGGAGAGGAGGAGACCGTGAACAGCCTGGAGTTCATCGCGCAGCTGGCGGCCGAGATGGAGGGCCTCTTCGCGCGCCTCGGCGAGACCGAGACCCTGGAGGCGGAGTCGCAGGGGCAGGTGGACGTCGTCTCGCTGCTGCGCCTGGCCTTGAAGAGCGAGCTCGAAGCCTCCGAGCTGGCGGCGCTGTGGATGCCCACCACGCCCGAGGTGGACGCCAAGATGTGCCTGGCCCTCCAGTGCGGCGACGAGATGAAGCACTACGGCCTGATCAGCCGGCGCCTGGCCGAGCTGGGCGCGGACCCGAGCGGCTTCGACCCGCTGGCCGACGGGCACAGCCCGCTCTACCAGTACCTGCGCGGCCTGCGCACCACGGTCGAGCGCATCGCCGGCGGGCCGTTTGCCAGCGAGGCCATCGCCCAGGTGCGCAACCGCCAGTTCGTCGCCTTCTGCCGCTCCGTCGGCGACCACCGGACGGCGGACCTCTACCAGGACGTCATCCAGCCGGAGGAGGAGCATCATTACCATCTCGGCCGCGAGATCCTGGAGAAGCTGAGCGTCACCCCCGAGCTCCAGGAGCTGGTCGCGGCGGCGGCGCGCAACACCCTGGCGATCGCCGACGAGCTGCGCAACCTGGCCGCCAAGACCACCGGCGTGCACAGCATCCCGGTGTCCTGAGCCCATGGCGACGGCCGAGCCCATGACCCACCCCCATCCCATCCACACCATCGCCGTCCTCGGCGCCGGCACCATGGGGCGCGGCATCGCCCACGTCGCGGCCCTCGCCGGCTACACCACGCACCTGCACGATCCCGACGCCGCCGCTCTCGGCAAGGCCGAGGCGGCCATCCACCGCAACCTGGCCAAGGGGGTCGAGCTGGGAAAGGTCACCCGGGAGGCGGCCGAGCAGGCGCGGGCCGGGCTCCACCTGGTGCCGGAGCTGCCGGCGGCGGTCGCGGCGGCCGACCTGGTCATCGAGTCGGCGCCGGAGAGCATCGCCCTCAAGGCCGAGCTGTTCCGGGCCGTGGACCGGCTGGCGCCGGAGCACGCGCTGCTGGCCAGCAACACCTCGGCGCTGTCGATCACCGAGATGGCCGGCGCCACCAGCCGGCCGCAGCGCTTCGCCGGCATGCATTTCTTCAACCCGGTGCACGTCATGAAGCTGATCGAGCTGGTGCGGGGGCTGGAGACCGCCGCCTCGACGCTCGACGCGCTGCGCGCCGTGGGCCGGCGCATGGGCAAGGAGATCGTGCTGGTCAACGAGGCCCCGGGCTTCGTCACCTCCCGCATCAATGCCCTGATCGGCAACGAGGCGTTCCGCATGCTGCAGGAGGGGGTGGCGAGCGCGGGCGACATCGACAAGGCGCTCAAGCTGGGGCTCAACCACCCGATGGGGCCGTTCGAGATGGTCGACCTGGTGGGGCTCGACGTGCGCCTGTCGATCCTGGAGTTCCTGCACCGCACCCTGGGCGAGGCCTACCGGCCCAACCAGCTCCTGGTCCAGCACGTGCGCGCCGGCCGCCTCGGCCGCAAGGTGGGGCGCGGCGTCTACGAGTACGACGAGAACGGCGAGCGCAGGTAGCAGCGGAACCTGGTCGCCGGCCGGCATCATTTTTCCTGCTGCACGCACTTCACATAAGAGCCTGCTCGTCAGATTCCGCCCCGCCGCCGGAGGACGCCGTCTCCCTCCGGCCGGGCCGAGCTGAGCCATCGTCGGCCCCGGCGGCGCTTTGCGGCCGGGGCCTCACTCGGGTAAGGTCGCGCCGCAATGCCAGAAGCCATCACCTACGTGCTGCGCTTCCCGCGCCCGGAGTGGCACGGGATCGAGGTCGAGGCCAGCTTTCCCACCGCGGGGAAGCCCTCGACCGAGCTGATGATGGCCACCTGGACGCCGGGGTCCTACCTGGTGCGCGAGTACGCCCGGCACGTCGAGGAGATCTCCGCCCACGCCGGGTGCGGCGAGAGCGGCAACGGCGGGGACGAAGGCAACGGCGGGGAGGCGCCCCTGCCGATCGCCAAGGTGGCGAAGAACCGCTGGCGGGTGGAGGGCGGCGGGCGGCCCCGGGTGACGGTGCGCTACCGCCTCTACGCCCGCGAGCTGTCCGTCCGCACCAACTTCGTGGAGTCCGGCTTCGCCCTGGTCAACGGCGCCGCCACCTTCATCACCCTGGCCGACGACCACCGGCGGCCGCACGAGGTGAGAGTGGTGCTCCCCGAGCAATGGCGGGTGGTGGCCAGCGCGCTCGCCGCGGTGCCGGACGCGCCGGAGCTGCCCGGCACCCGGCCTGGCGCCGCGCCGCTCTACCGCGCCGCCGACTTCGACCACCTGGTCGATTCCCCGATCTACGCCGGCAATGCGCCGGTGCACCGGTTCGAGGCCGGCGGACGCAGCCACCTGCTGGTCAACGAGGGCGAGGACGGGGCGCCCTGGGACGGCGCGCGCTCGGCGTGCGACGCCGCGCGGGTGACCCGGCAGGTGATCGCCTTCTGGGGCTTCGCCCCCTACGACCGGTATCTCTTCCTGAACCTCATCGCCGAGGGATCGGGGGGGCTGGAGCACGCCGACTCCAGCGTCCTGATGACCAGCCGCTGGCGGGCCCGCAGCCGCGACGGCTGGCTGGAGTGGCTGGGGCTGCTGAGCCA
Source organism: Thermoanaerobaculia bacterium (assembly GCA_030150965.1). Classification (GTDB taxonomy): domain Bacteria; phylum Acidobacteriota; class Thermoanaerobaculia; order Multivoradales; family UBA5704; genus JASLEW01. The sequence goes on from JASLEW010000440.1 coordinate 3,574, forward strand.
CGAGCTGTTTCACGCCTGGAACGGCAAGCGGCTGCGGCCCGAGGAGCTGGCCGCCTTCGATTACGAGCACGAGGTCTACAGCCGCAGCCTCTGGGAGGTGGAGGGGGTCACCTCCTACTACGACGACCTGCTGGTCCACCGCGCCGGCCTCTCCACCCGCGGCGAGTACCTGCGCCTGCTCGGCAAGCAGATCGAGGCGCTGGAGACCACCCCCGGGCGCCACGTGCAGAGCCTCGCCGAGGCGTCGTTCGACACCTGGATCAAGTACTACCGCCGCGACGAGAACTTCCTCAACGCCGGCATCAGCTACTACACCAAGGGGGCCGTCGTCTCCTTCCTGCTGGACGCCCGCATCCGCCGCGCGACCGGCGGCACCCATAGCCTCGACGACGCGCTGCGCCTGGCCTACCAGCGCTTCTCCGGCGGCCGCGGCTTCCAGCCGGAGGAGCTGGCCGGCATCGCCTCGGAGATCGCCGGCAGCGAGCTCGCCCCCTGGCTGGCCGCGATGCTCGACTCGACCGGCGAGCTCGACTACCGGGAGGCGCTCGACTGGTACGGGTTGCGCTTCTGCGACACCGACGAGAGCCCGCGCAAGGGCGGCGAGAGCCCGGCGTGGCTGGGCCTGGAGATCGACAACCAGGCCGGCCGGCTGCTGGTCGTGCAGGTCAAGCGCGGCACTCCGGCGCACGACGCCGGGGTCAACGTCGGCGACGAGGTGGTGGCGATCGGCGACTTCCGGGTGCCTCCCGAGGGGCTGCGCGAGCGGCTGAAGTGCTACCGCCCGGGCGACCAGGAGGCGCTCCTGGTGGCCCGGCGCGAGCGCCTCATCCGGCTGCCGATCGTCTTCGGCGCGCCGCCGCGCCCGCACTACCGCCTCGAGGTCGATCCGGCGGCGAGCGCCGCCCAGCGCCGCCGGCTCGACGCCTGGCTCGGGCCGGCCGAGGCGTGACCACCTGGCCGCGGGCTCCGCGGCCCCGCGAGCCCGGGAGCCGGCCGCCGGCGCCCGCGGCAGGCCGTAGGGCTTTCCGTCCTCAGCCCGGGGGCAGGAAGCGGAAGGTGCGCACGCTGTGCGACGGCGCCTCCAGGGTGAGCGCGCCGATGTACTCGGCGCCCGGGCGCACGTGGGTGAAGGACCACCCCGCCGCCCGCCGCGCATCGCCCTCCAGGGTCAGCATCCGCGGCGCCTCGCCGGGAACGAGGGTGACGTCGAAGGAGTCGAGGGGGGCGGCCAGCCCCTCGCCCACCGCCTTCAGGTAGGCCTCCTTGCGCGTCCAGCAGTTGAAGAACCCCTCGGCCTTCTGCGCCTCCGGCAGCTGGCGCAGGGCCAGCCGCTCGCTCGCCGAGAAGAACCGCTCGGCGATCTGCTCCAGGTCGGTCATCGGCTTGAGATGCTCGACGTCGACGCCGATCTCGACGCCGCGCACGAAGCCCACCAGCGCCAGCTCGTGCGAGTTCGACAGGTTGAACGTCAGATCGCCCGCCGCGGCCGGCGTCGCTGGCGGCGGCGCCAGCCCCGGCTTGCCCCGCGGGCCGTAGACGAAGCGCACCGTGGCCGGCGTCTGCCCCGTGTAGTCGGCCAGCAGCGACCGCAGGGCGCCGCGGCCCACCATGTACTGGCGGCGGTGGCGGTCGAAGCGGAAGCGCGCGGCGCGCTCGCGCTCGTCCTCGGCGAGGCTCCGCGCCAGCCGCTCGACCACCGCCGGCGGCGGGTCGAGCGCCACCTCCCAGAGATGGATCTCCCCCGGCGGCAGCGGTAGACCCGCGGCGCCGGCGCGGGGGAGGAACTCAGTCATTCTTCGGCGCGGGCTCGGGCCAGGGGGCGCGGCGGCTCAGCTCCGCCAGGTCGCGCGCCACCGATTCGGTCACCAGGTCGCGGCCGGCGTGGAGGAAGAAGTGGTCGCCGGGCAGCATGCGCAGGCGGAAGGGGCCGCGGGTGTGCTCGCTCCACAGCGCCAGATCCTCGCGCTTGACCTCCTCGTCGCCCAGGCCGCCGAAGGCCGAGATCCCCGCCGCGAACGGTTCCTCGGGCTGGAAGCTGTAGGCCTCGTTGACCGCGAAGTCGGCCCGCAGCACCGGCATCAGCAGGCGCATCAGCTCGGCGTGCTGCAGCACCTCCTCCGGCGTGCCGTTGAGCTCGCGCAGCTTGGCGACGAACTCGGGCTCCGGCAGGTCGTGGATGGGCTCCTCGCGCGCCGGCAGCTGCGGCGCGCGCCGCGCCGAGACGAACAGGTGCAGCGGCAGCGGGCCGCCGCGGCGCCGCAGCTCGCGCGCCAGCTCGAAGGCGATGAGCGCCCCCATGCTGTGGCCGAAGAACACGAACGGCAGGTCGAGGTGGGGCTGCAGCACCTCGGCCAGCGCCAGCACCAGGGGCTCGGGGCGCTCGTAGGCGGGCTCGCGCAGGCGGCTCTCCCTGCCCGGCAGCTGCACGGGGCAGACCTCCAGGTCGGAGGGCAGCGCCGCCGCCCACCCGCGGTAGGCCGAGGCCCCGCCGCCGGCATAGGGGAAGCAGAACATGCGCAACCGCGCGCGCGGATTGACCTCGCGGTAGGCCAGCCACCGCGAGGCGGGAGGAAGAGCGGGAGTCACGGTCGGGAGGTGCAGAAGCTGGCCAGGGCCCGCGGACGCGGTGCTGCGGTGGCTGCGCCGGGACCTCGGAGGGTCGGCCGCGAGCGCCTAGTTGGCCTCCTGACCGCTCTGCCGCTGGCGCTCCATCTCTTCCATCTTCTTGCGCAGGGAGAGCGGGCGCATGTCGGTCCAGACTTCCTTGATGTAGTCGAGGCACTCCTGCTTGAGGCCGGACTTGCCGACATCGTTCCATCCCAGCGGAAGCTCCCGGTGGGCCGGCCAGATGGAGTACTGCTCCTCGTGGTTCACGACGACTTTGTAAATGGTCGTATCTTCGCGTTCTTCCCAGCTCATGGTGGTTCTCCTCAGGCTTCTTCCTTCCTAAGTGCGGCAGCGCCTGCAAGCGGGACAGCCTGATCCCCGGAGGGCGCTCGCCGCCTGGTTTACGCCGCCTGCCGGGTGGCGTGTCCTGGACGTGCCGCTAGCCTTCCAGGCTCTCCCAGGCGCGGCCGAGGGCCTCGGCCAGGGCGTCGAGGTCGGCCGGGCCCGTGCGGTAGTTGGTGATGCAGGCGCGCAGGGCGGTGCCCGAGCCGAGCTGGACGGCGCTGATCCATGCCGCGCCGGCAGCGGTGACCGCCGCCGCCACCGCCTCCAGCTGGGCGGCGGTCGCCCCCTCGCGGCGGGTGAAGCAGACCAGCGGCAGGGGGGTGTCGTTGACCACCAGCCAGCCGCTGCCGGTGAGGACCTGGCGCAGGTGCCGGCCCATCGCCACCTGGTGGCGGAGCACCTCCTCGTAACCCTCCCACCCGGCCACGGCCAGCGACAGGAAGAGCTTGAGGCCGATGAAGCGCCGCGACCATTGCATGGTGTGGGCGTAGGGATCGGCGACCGCGGGCTGCCCGGAGGTCGCCGGCATGTAGCTCGCCGCCACCCGGAAGGTGCGCTCCAGGATCCCCGGATGGCGGCTCAGGAAGAGCCCCGCGCCCATCGGCACCGACAGCCACTTGTGGGCGTCGAAGGTGATCGAGGAGGCGCGCTCGATGCCGGCCAGCGCCGGCCGCAGCTCGGGCACCAGGGCGGCGGCGCCTCCCCAGGCGGCGTCGACATGCAGCCAGAGCCCCTCGCGGTCGGCCACCTCCGCCAGCAGGGCGATCGGGTCGATGATGCCGGCGGTGGTGCTGCCGGCCGTGGCCACCACCAGGAACGGCGCATGGCCGTCGGCGCGGTCGTCGGCGATGCGCGCCGCGAGCTCCCGCGGGCGCATGCGCAGGCCGCCGTCGACGCTCAGCTCGCGCACCGCGTCGGTGCCCAGCCCCGCCAGCCGGGCGGCCTTGACGATCGAGTGATGGGCCTGCGAGGAGACGTAGATCAGCGGCTGGTTGCGCAGGGCCAGGAGGCCCCGCCGTCCCACCTCCGGAAAGGCCCGTTGCAGCGCCACCGCCAGCGCCATGTGGTTGGCCTCGGCGCCGCCGCTGGTCAGGCAGCCCTCCGCCTTGGCCGGGTCGTAGCCCAGCCGGGCGGCGAAGGCCCGCACCAGGTGCTCCTCGACCGCGACGGCGAAAGGGCTGTGGTTCCAGGTGGCGAGCTGCGGGTTGAAGGCGGCGACCAGGGCGTCGGCGGCGATGCCCATGGTGGTCGATGCCGGGTTGAACAGGCCGAAGTAGCGCGGGCTGGTGGTCTGCACCTGGAGCCGGCTCAGGCCGCCGACGGCGAACTCGAGCGCCGCGGCCGGCGCCACCGGCGCCGCGAAGTCCCAGGAGGCGAGCAGCTGCCGCAGCTCGGCGGCGCCGGCGGCCGGCATCTCCGGGGTGACCCGGGCCTCGCCCGCGCCGCGCAGGCAGCCCTCGATCGCCTCGACCAGCCGCCGCCAGAGCTCCTGGCGCTCCGCGGCCGGCAGCAGCATGACGTCCTGCATCGCGTTCTCCCGGCAGAGGGACGGCGGCCCGGCCTGCCCCCCGTGTGGCGGGGGGAGCCTGGAGGCCCTGGAGCGCCGGCGCCGTCACCGGGCGCTCATGATAGAGCAAGAGCGCGAGCCGGTCAGGAAGGGGTGGGGGGTATTGTCGCCGAGGTCTGGCGGCGGCCGAGGCTGTGCTAAAGTGAGCCCGGCCCGCACGGTGGCCGTCGCCGCCTGGCTTCTGGTTGGCACTCCCGGCGCCGCGCAGCGGCCTTTCGAGCTCTGGAGATCTGCTGCCGCGGCAGCGCCTCGCGACGGAGATGGATGTGCCTGGGAAACCCGTCCAGCTGGAGCTGTTTGGCGGTGGCCGCGTCGCACCGTCCGCAACGCCTGCTCCGTCCCGGCCGGGCCACCATCCCGCGGGTCCTGCCCCGCACCCCTATCCGCGGCTGACGCCCCTGCCGCCCCCCTCGCGGGCCGACCTCTTCCGCCGGCTCAGCCGGCTGACCGGCGGCCGGCTGCGGTCGATCTCGCTCACCGACAACCGCCGCACCATCCTGTCGGTGCGCCCCGTCGCCCGGCTCGGCGCCGCCGGCCGGCGCCTGCTGCAGTGGACGCCGGGCAGCGGGGCCGGCGGCCACGGGGCCGGGGCGCTGCTCGACCTGCGCATCCACCACTCCTTCGTGGCGGCCCCCGACCCGGTGCTGCGAGCGGTGGCGGTGTTCCTCGAAAGCCCGCGCGGCACCGCCGCGTCGCGCCAGGCGCTGGCGGGCATCCGCGAGCACTTCCAGCTCCACCGCCAGCACGCCCTGCATGCCCTGCAGCCGCAGGAGCCGTCCACCGCCGGGTCGGGCGGGCGCCGGCTGACGATCGATCCGGTGGGCACCGTGCTGGACCTGCGGGAGCTGGCCGCCGACCTCAACCAGCGCTATTTCGCCGGACGCCTCAGGGTGCGCATCACCTGGGGCAAGTCGCCCGGCGAGGCGGCGCCGCCGGTCCACGATTGCCGGCGCACCCGCACCACCAGCCTCCAGCTGGGCAGCTATTCCTACGAGGACCGCCTGATCCGCATCCACCGGGTGCTCGACCGCCCGGAGGTGCCGCGCTTCGTCATCGAGTCGGTGGTCCACCACGAGCTGCTGCACGCCGACCTGCCGCCGGTGACGCGCAACGGGCGGCGCTACTTCCACACCCCGGAGTTCCGCCGCCGCGAGCGGCAGTTCCGCCACTTCGAGAAGGCCGACGACTGGGTGCGCAGGAACCTGCAGCAGCTGCTGCGCGCCCGCCGCTCGGCGGCCACCAGCACCGCCGCCGCGGCCAGGGGCCGAAGACGTTAGGCAGGTGGGCGAAGCGCCCCCTTCCCCCCGAGGGGTGTGGGCAGGGGGCTGGGGGAGGGGGCGATCCGATCGACGCTGGCCGGCTGCGCGACACGCCTGAGCTCCGCAGGCGCTGCCGGTCGAACCGGGCAGGCGGGTCCTTTTCTCAGTGAATCTTGCGCCGGTGCCGGGCGGCCGCCGGCGCCGGCCTGGCGGTTGCGGCCGGCGCCTTGGCGCCCGCCCGGCACCGGCGCAAGATTCACTGAGAAAAGGACCCGCCTGCCCGGTT
>JASLEW010000488.1 GCA_030150965.1 Thermoanaerobaculia bacterium
CGCCGCGGCGCCTGCCCGCCGCCTCCCGCCGGGCCGCCGCGGCGGCATCGCCGGGGCCGCCATCTGCCCGCCCTTGCTCACCGCCGCCGCCGCCCTAGTTTCGCCACGCGAGCTTCGCGCTCTCGTAGAGGTACTTGCGCACGACCACGCGCCCGGAGCCGCGGTCCACCGCCACCAGGCTCAGGAAGCCGTCGGCGCCGGCCTGCGTGCGGTCGAGCCGCGCCATGGCCGTGTGGACGCCGCCGGTGAGCGGCACGCGGCCCAGCACCCTGCCGGTGCGGGGGTCGAGCCGGCGCAGCTCGCTCCAGGCGCGGGCGTCGAAGCCGCTGGCCCAGGTGCAGAGCAGGTCGCCGCCCACCTGGGCAAGGCCCATGGCGCTCTCGTCCGACCACAGCGAGTCGATCGTCGCGCCGCTCCTCGGGTCGATCACCGCCAGCTGCGGATGGCCGACGAAGAGCTGGGCGATGAGCAGCCCGCGCTCGCGGTCGAACTCCAGGCCGCCGGCCGGGCCGGCGATCGGGATGTGGGAGACGACGCGACCGCTGTCGAGATCGACGCCGAGGATCTCGGGGGGCTCCAGGCTCGAGACGTAGAGCCGGCCCGCGCCGTAGGCGACGCCGCCGTAGTCGCCGCCGACGAGATCGAGGCTGCGCACCACCTCGCCGGTGCGGCCGTCGACCGTGAGCAGCTTGCCGCGCAGGCGCTCGGCGAGCATCGGTTTCTGCCCCTGCGCGTAGGCGGGGCGCTGGTTGGCGGCGACCAGGTAGAGGTTGGGATCGCTGGGATGGGGATAGACGCCCGACAGCTCGGGTTCGATGCCCGGCGCCTTCCAGTCCGCCACGGCGCGGAGGCCGCTCGGGGCTCCGGCCCAGGCCAGGGAGGCGGCACCCAGCAGGACGAGCCCCAGCAGAAGGGCGTCACGGCTGCGCGGCGGGGATGAGTGGGACATGGCTCGACCTCCTCTGCGCGGTGAGTTCGTGTGACCGCTTGAACCTTTTACATATCCCGGCCGGCCGTGGCTGTCTTATCCCGCATTGCGCAGCTGACCGCGGCGGGCCAGGTACGCCGGCAGCGGGCGGCGGGCCTCACGGTGGGCGGCGGCACGGGCAGGGGGCCATGGCCGCGCCTTTCCCCGCTCGTCCACCACCAGCGGGCGGGTGCCGGGAGGCAGCACCCGCAGCGTCTTCAGGAACTCGACCAGGCAATCGCGCTCGTACGGCGCCAGCGCCCGGAAGGCGTCCGCCGCCGCCTGGGCCTCGCCGGCGTGGGCGAGGATGGCCTCGCGCATGGTGGTGAACTTGCCGTGATGGAAGTAGGGTCCCTGGTTGGCGACACCCCACAGGCGCCGGGTCAGGAAGCGGCCGTTGCCGGCGAAGAACGCCGGCGAGCCCGGCCGGTGCTGCATGTCGAGCGGCTCGCGGTTGGGGTCGGCGGCGCCGCTGGTGATGTCGTGAAGCTTGAGATCGGTGTAGGCGGGCACCCAGGTGATGCCCTGCTCGGCCTTGAGGCGCGGCGGCGGCAGCAGCTCGCTGTTGAGGTCCATGCGCACGGCGGGCGCCTCGCCGCGGCGCAGGGTGCCGCGCGGGTTGTAGGGTCCCGGCTCGACGAAGACCTGCCCGTCGCCGTCGAGGGGCAGCCGCGGGATGTGGCAGCCGGCGCAGCCGATGGCGGCGAACCGGCGCTCCCCCATGAGCGCCGCCTGCTCGATCTCCGGCACGCGGGCGATCACCCGGCCCGGCACCGCCATGGCGGCCTGGTAGAGGGTCAGGGCGGTGACCTCCGTCCGTCCGATCTCGTCCACCACCCCGTCGCCGTCAGGGTCGGTGCCGGCGCCGAAGCGCTCGGTCGCCTGGATGCCGTGATGCTGGTTGAGGGCGGTGACGGTGAACGTCCGCAGCGAGACGACGGCGCCCGCCTGGTGCCACGGGCGGATCAGCAGAGAGGGCGGATCGTCCTCGGCGCCGAAGCTGGCCAGGCTGGCCGGCGGCAGCCCCTCCACGCGGCGGGTGTCCCAGCGTCCGTCGGCGGTGCGCCGCAGGATGCCGAAGGAGACACCCTTGGCGAGAAGGGGGCGCGCGCCGCCGGGCGGAATGGCGTCGCGGATCGCCTGCAGCTCGGCGGTCATCTGGCGCGCCAGCATCTCGATGTAGCCGGCGCCGAACATGCCCACCGTCTTCCTGCTGTTGCCGATGGAGTCGAGGCTGACCGGCCGCCCGCTCTCGTCGAGGGCGCTCCGGGTCACCAGGGGATCGGCGTCGAAGTCGGGATGGTCGAAGCGCTGCGCCAGCACGAAGACGTTGGTCGCCACGTCGCCGCTGCCGCCGGCGATGCCGAAGGGCGAGTTGTGGCAGCCGGCACAGGAGTTGGCGTCGGGCCCGCCGATGCGGTTGAAGTTGCGCGGAAAGACGAGCGGCGCCGCCGGATCGCTCACCGGGTCGCCGGTGCCCTTGGTCAGCGGCCGGCCGGCGCCCTCCTGCACGGTCCACATGGCGCTGAACAGCCGGCCGCCGTGGTCGAGGAGCTCCGGCAGCGGCCGCGTGAGCTCCTCGCCGTCGCGCAGGCGCTCGGCCACCGCCACCTCGCGGCCGATCGCCGGCGTCCGCGCGGCGAGCCGCCGCGG
>JASLEW010000517.1 GCA_030150965.1 Thermoanaerobaculia bacterium
CACCGCGGCCCCGGCGGCCACGGCGACCAGCGGCCAGGCGGCCCCGGCGGCCCCTCCCGGCGGCGCGGCCAAGCCAGGGGCGCCGCCGCAGCAGGAGGCGCTCCCCCAGGACAAGATCCCCGAGGTGGTGGCCAAGGTCAACGGCACGCCGATCAAGAAGGACCTGCTGGTCAAGACCGCCGACCAGGTCCACAAGCAGATGATGCCGAACGCCCCCGAGACCGCCGATTTCTACCGCCGCGTGCTCGACAACCTGGTGACCCGCGAGCTGCTGCTCCAGGAGGCCAAGAAGACCGGGGTGGTGGTCTCCGACGAGGAGGTCACCAAGCAGGTCAACGACCTCAAGAGCCGGTTCCCCTCGCCCGAGAAGTTCCAGCAGGAGCTCAAGAACGAGGGGATGACCGAGGCGGACCTGATGAAGACCGCCCACGACGCCTACCTGGTGCAGAAGCTGGTCGAGAGCAAGGTGGTGGCCGACGTCAAGGTGAGCGACGCCGAGGAGAAGGACTTCTACGACAAGAACCAGGCCCAGCTGAAGCGCCCCGAGCAGGTGCACGTGCGCCACATCCTGGTCAAGGTGGACCGGGACGCCAGCCCCGCCGACAAGGAGAAGGCCAAGGCCAAGGCCGAGTCGCTGCTGGCCAAGGTCAAGGGCGGCGGCGACTTCGCCAAGCTGGCGACGGAGAACTCCGACGACCCCGGCTCGAAGCAGAACGGCGGCACCCTGCCGCCCTTCGGCAAGGGCCAGATGGTGCCGCAGTTCGAGACCGCGGCCTTCGCCCTCGACAAGCCCAACGAGCTGTCGCCGGTGGTCGAGACGCAGTACGGCTACCACATCATCCAGATGATCGACCGCCAGCCGGCCGGCGTGGTGCCGTTCGCCGACGTCAAGGACCGCATCGGCGACTTCCTCAAGCAGAAGCAGAAGCAGGAGAAGCTCGAGGCGCACGTCAAGACGCTCAAGAGCGAGGGCAAGGTCGAGATCTTCATTTGAGCTCCCACCGCCCGCCTCCCCTCGATCCCCTTCCCACCCACCGGGGGGAAGGGGACGCCCCCTCCCTCCCTCTCGTCGAGGTAGTTTCTCTCTAACGGCGGGCGGGATGCGCCAGTACCTGGACCTGCTCGAGACCGTCCTGCGCCGGGGCGCGCCCAAGCAGGACCGCACGGGCACCGGCACGCTGAGCGTCTTCGGTCACCAGATGCGGTTCGATCTGGCGGCCGGCTTCCCGCTGCTCACCACCAAGCGGCTCCACCTGCGCTCGATCGTCCACGAGCTGCTCTGGTTCCTGGCCGGCGACACCAACGTCGCCTACCTGCACGAGCACGGCGTCACCATCTGGGACGAGTGGGCGGACGAGCGCGGCGACCTGGGCCCCATCTACGGCCGCCAGTGGCGCTCCTGGCCGGCGCCCGACGGCAGCACGATCGACCAGATGGCGCTCCTGATCGAGCGGCTGCGGCGGGACCCCGACTCCCGGCGCCACCTGGTGAGCGCATGGAACGTCGGCGAGCTGCAGGCGATGCGGCTGCCGCCCTGTCACGTGCTGTTCCAGTTCTACGTGGCCGGGGGCAGCCTCTCCTGCCAGCTCTACCAGCGCAGCGCCGACGTGTTCCTGGGGGTGCCGTTCAACATCGCCTCCTACGCCCTGCTGACCCTGATGGTGGCGCAGGTCACCGGGCTGCGCGCCGCCGAATTCATCCACACCCTGGGCGACGCGCACCTCTACGTGAATCACCTGGAGCAGGCCGAGCTGCAGCTCGGGCGCGAGCCGCGGCCGCTGCCGCGCATGGAGCTCAATCCGGCGGTCAGCTCGCTTTTCGAGTTCCGCTACGAGGACTTCACCCTCCTCGACTACGATCCCCATCCGGGCATCCGGGCGCCGATCGCGGTATGAGCGGCGGGGCGGGGGGAGGGACGGCGGGACGGGGCACGGCCGGCCGGGACGGGAGGCCGTCACGCCGCCGTCCCAGGCGGGCGCGCGACCGAGGCGTTGCGGGGACCACGCCGCAGGGAGCGGTCGCGGCTGCCGCCGGTCGCGACGCTTCCGGCAGGTCGCGACGCCGCCGGGACGGATGGCGTGGCGGCCGAATGCCACCGTATTTCCGCCGGCGGGCGCTGAGCGCCGCGCTGCTGCTCGGCCTCGCCTGCCACAGCTCGGCGCAGACCGCGGCGCCGCCGGCGGCGGAGCCGCCCGCCGATCCGGCGGCGCTCGCCGCCCGGGTGCACGTCTACCTGATCGCCCCGGCCGACGGCGGCCACGGCGGCCGCCGGGTGGCGTGCGGCGACAGCGCCGAGCCGGTCGAGGTGGCGCTCCCGCAGCCGGCGCCGGCCCTGGAGGGGGCGCTGGCGGCGCTGCTGGCGATGGGGACCCGGTACGACCGGGGCAGCGGCCTGCTCAACCCGCTCTACGCCTCGCGCCTCGAGCTCGCCGGCATCGAGCGCCACGGCGCGCAGCTCCAGGTGCATCTCGTGGGCTACGTCGAGACCGGCGACCGCTGCGACAACGCGCGGATGTACGCCGAGCTCACCGAGACCGCCCTGCAGTTCGCCGGCATCTCCCACGTGCAGTTCGAGCTGGACGGCCAGCCGCTGCGCCGTCTGCTGCTCGGCGGCGACGAGCGCGATGACAGCCCCGAGGGCCACGATGGCGGCGATCGCCGCGGCGGCCACGGCGCTGACAACACGACCGGTGCGCCGGGAGCCGCCGGCGGGGCTCCCGTTGCCACCGGAGCGTCCAACGCGATCGGCGCCGCGGGACCGGCAGGCGCCGGCAGCGCCGGTGTGGCGGCCGGGCCGGCCACGCCGCCTTGAGACCGCGCGGCGGGCGCAGCCTACGAGGTGACTCGAGCCTCGGCGGCGTCGGCGATGTCGGCGGCGTTGGCGATGTCGGCGGCGTTGGCGACGTCGGCGCCAGCAGGCCCCAGGGCCGCCGCCGGTTGCGGCTGACCGGCGCGGGCGCGGAACCAGGCGGCGGTGGCGGCGAGGCCCGCGGCGAGCGGCAGCGGCGCCGGCAGGCCCAGCTCGCGGTGGATGCGCGTGGCGTCGACGACCGAGCGCAGCTGCTCGCCCACCTTGGCCGGGCCGTGGAGCGGCGGGAGCGGGCTGCCCGCGGCCGCGGCCACCAGCCGGTAGAGCTCGGCCACCGTGGTCTCGATGCCGGTGCCGACGTTGTAGACGTGGAATCCCGGGCGGCCGGCGGCGGCGAGGTTGGCGCGCGCCACGTCGGAGACATGGACGTAGTCGCGGGTCTGGGAGCCCGAGCCGTTGATCGTCGCCGCCTGGCCGGCGAGCAGCCGGTCGAAGAAGATCGCCACCACCCCCGCCTCGCCGTGCGCGCTCTGGCGCTCGCCGTAGACGTTGGAGTAGCGCAGGCAGGTGACCGCCAGGCCATAGGTGACGTGATAGAAGAAGAGGTAGCGCTCAAACGCCAGCTTGCTGACGCCGTAGGGGGACACCGGCCGCTCCGGGTGGCCTTCGGCCGCCGGGAAGCTCTCCTGCTCGCCGTAGATGGCGCCGCCGGTCGAGGCGAACAGCACCTGGCGCAGGCCGCCCCGCCGCCCCGCCTCCAGCAGGTTGAGGCCGCCGAGCACGTTGACGCCGGCGTCGAAGACCGGATCGGCCACCGAGCGCCGCACGTCCATCTGCGCCGCATGATGGACCAGCAGGTCGATGCCGCCCTCGCGCAGCCGCGCCGCCGCCGCCGCCGAGCGGATGTCCGCCACCTCCAGCTCGGCCCCGGCCGGCACGTTCTCCCGCCGGCCGCTCGACAGGTCGTCGATCACCAGCACCCGCCGGCCGCCGGCCAGGAACGCCTCGGCGAGGTGCGAGCCGATGAAGCCGGCGCCGCCGGTGATGCACACGGTCGCGGTGGGCAGGGCCTCCGGGTCGCGCTCGCTCATCGCCGTGCAGCTTACCGCAAGCGCCGGTGGCGGCGGTGCCGGTGGCTCTGGCAACTATGGGCGGACGCCGGGCGGGGGTGCGCGCGATCTTGGAGCCCTTGGTGTGCAGGGTGCCGATGCTGGGCTGGGCACCGCTGCCGGGATCGGCACCGCTGCCGGGATCGGCACCGATGCCGGGATCGGTGTCGATGCCGGGAACGGCGTCGATGACAGGATGGGCGCCGAGGGTGGATATGGCGGCAAGGGTAGAGGCGGCGCCGGGGGCAAGCATGGCGCCGGGGGCAGGCATGGCGCCAAGGGCGGGCATGGCGGCTGACCGCGGGAAGCCGGCTGGAGAGCGCCGGCGCCTCGCGGCGCTCCTCGAGGGCTGGCTGCGGCCCGCGCCGCTGCCCCTGGACGGCGACCCCCGCCGCGTGCCTCCCGACGAGGGTGCGCCGGGTCCGGTGGACGTGGTGGTGCCGGTCTACGGCGCCGCCGCGGCGCTGGAGCGCTGCCTGCGCTCGCTCGCCGCCCATACCGATCTCGCGCGCCACCGCCTGATCCTGGTCCTCGACGGCCCGCAGCCTGAGGCGGTCGGCGCCCTGCTCGCACGGCACGCCGCGTGGAATGCTGAAGGCACGGGGCAGGATGGCAGCGCGGGGCAGGATGGCAGCGCGGGGCAGGATGGCGGCTCGGGGCAGGATGACGGCTCGGGGCAGGACGGCGGCTCGGGGCAGAATGACGGCGCGGGGCAGGATGGTGGCGCGGGGCAGGACGGCGGCGCGCGGGAGCACGTGACTCCGTCGCCGGCGCCCGCTGCGGCGGCACCACGGCCGGCGGTGCGCCCGGCGGAGTGCGGGGCGCTGGTGCTGGAGCAGCCGGAGCGGCAGGGATTCGTGGCGGCGGTGAACCGCGGCATGGCGGTGTCCGGCCGCGACGTGGTGCTGCTCAACAGCGACACCCGGGTCACCGCCGGCTGGCTCGACAAGCTCCAGCGCGCCGCCCGGTCGGCGCCGGAGATCGCCACCGTCACGCCGTTTTCCAACACCGCCACCATCTGCTCGCTGCCGCGCTTCCTCGAGGCCAACGCGCTGCCGGCGGGTTGGGACCTCGACGCCTTCGCCCGGCTGGTCGAGGAGCGGGCGCTCGGCGCCTACCCTCGGCTGCCCACCGGGGTCGGCGTCTGCCTCTACGTCAAGCGCAAGGCGCTCGCGGCGCTGGGGCCGTTCGACCGCCGCAGCTTCGGCCTGGGCTACGGCGAGGAGAGCGAGTTCTGCATGCGCGCGCTCAAGGCCGGCTACGCCCACGTGCTCGACGACACGACGTTCATCTATCACGAGGGGCACCGGAGCTTCGGCCGCTCCCGTCGCTCCCGGGTCGCCGCCGCCCACCGGCGCCTCGCGCGCCTGCACCCGGAGTACCTGGCGACGATCGCCCGCTTCGTGCGCGAGGACCCCCTGGCATCGGTGCGCGAGCGGGTGGTAACGGCGCTCACGCCGCCGCGCCCGGCGGCGCGGCCGGAGAGCCCGGAGACGCACGGAGACTCAGGGCAGCAGGAGCGGCAGGAGCGGCCCGGGGAGGCGGGCGGCGGGAAGCGAGGCCGCCGTGACGGCGCGGAGCGGCCTGCGCGGCGTCCGGCCGCGGAGGCGCCGCGGCGGGTGCTGCACATCGTCCACGGCTGGCCGCCCTGGAACCATGCCGGCACCGAGCTCTACGCCGCCTGGTTGGTGCGGCGGCAGGCGGCGCACCGCGAGGTGACGGTGCTCGCCCGCATCGCCGACCCGGCGCGCGGCAGCGGCGACGCGGTGGAGCTGCTCGACGCCGGCGCCCGCGTCCGCCTGCTGGTGCGCAACTTCGACGAGCGCGACCCGCGCGCCCGCAACGCGCTCACGAGCCGCCCGGTGGAGCGCGAGCTGCTGCACCTCCTGGACGAGGTCAGGCCCGGCCTGGTGCACGTCCATCACCTGGCCGGCCATGCCGCCAGCCTCGCGCCGCTGGTGCGCCGGCGCGGCATCCCGCTCCTCTACCAGGTCCAGGACTGGTGGACGCCCTGCGCGCGCGCCAACCTGCTCGACCGCGAGCGCCGCCTGTGCAGCGGCCCGGCGCCGGGCAAGTGCGCCGCCTGCCTGCCGCTCACCAGCCGGCCGCCCCGGGCGCTGCTCAACCGCCTCCTCCACCGCTACCGCGCCGCCGCCACCGCCCGCGCCCTGCGCGGCGCCGCCGCCTACGTGATGGGCTCGCATCTCATCCACCAGAGCTATCTGCGGCTCGGCCTCCTGCGTCCGGGCGATCCGGTCCACGTGCTCACCTACGGCGTCGAGCTGACCCGGCCGGCGCCGCGGCGGGAGCGCCGGCCCGGCGGCCCTCTGCGCTGCGGCGTCATCGGCTCGCTCCTGCCGCACAAGGGGATCCACGTGGCGGTCGCGGCCTTCGCCGGGCTCGACCCCCGCCAGGCCACGCTGACCGTCTGGGGCGATCCGGCGGCCGACCCCGCCTACACCGCGGAGCTGCTCGCCCTCGGCGCGGTCCTGGGCGGCGCCACTGCGACCGCGGGCGGGGCCGCCGGGCAGGAGCCGGTGGGCGGCGGAGACGCCACCGCCCCTGGGGCGGAGGGCCCGGGCGGAGGCTCTGCCGTTGGCGAAGCGCAGCGAGCAGAGGCAGCAGGCGGCCGTGTCCTCCTTGCCGGCAGCTTCGACGAGGCGAGCAAGCCCGAGATCTTCGCCGGCCTGGACGTGCTGATCGTGCCCTCCCTGGGGCTCGAATCGTTCGGCCTGGTGGCGCGCGAGGCGCTGCATCACGGCGTGCCCGTGGTGGCCAGCCGGCGCGGCGCCCTGGTCGAGCTGTTCGGCGAGCGGAGCGGGAGGTTTTCCGCGGCAGGTATGGATCCGGAGCCGCCGGGAGCACCTTTCTCCGACCTCGGCGACAGCGGCGGCGGGTCCTGGGACGCTCCCACCGAGGAAGCCGCGGGCGCCTTCTTCCCTCCCGGCGACGCCGGCGCCCTGCGGCGCGAGATCGAGCGGCTGGCGGCCGAACCACAACGCCTGGCCGCCTGGCGCAGCCGGCTGCCGGCGGTCAAGGGCGCCGACGAGCACGCCGAGGAGATCGAGGAGATCTACCGGCGCCTCCTCGCCGGCCAGGGGCGCGGCGACCACCTGAAGGCCGGCGGCGAGCACGGCGCCGGCCGGGCGCCTGAGCCCTCGGCGGAAGCGCCCGAGCGCCGAGTCCCCGGAGGCCCGCGGTGAGCGGCGGCGGGCAGGAGCTGTCCGCTCCCGGGCTGCTCGTCCAGCTGCTGCGTGCCGAAGGCGGCAGAGCCGTCGTTGACCGCCTATGGGACCGCTTCCAGGAGCGCCGCCGCCGCCGTTCCTTCCGGCCGGTCGCGGCGCCGCCGGCCGGCTTCTCCTCCCCCATCCTCAACCTGGCCTCCGCCCCGCCGGCGCCGCGCCTGGGAGGGGTGCAGGCCCAGCTCCTCTGGCGCCTGGAGGAGGAGGCGAGGCTGCGCTCCGTCGCCCTGCTCTACCCGGAGCCGGCGGCGGACGGAGGCGGTCACCGCCTGGAGCTGCAACAGGGGGGCGAGCGGTGGTCGCTGTGGCTGGCAGCCGGCCCGGCAGGTGAGGATTCCGCGCCGCGCGAGGTTCAGGCTCCGGCGGCGGCCCAGCCGGCGGCGCCGGGCAGAGGCGCTACGCCAGGGGACCTGCCGGCCCAGGCGGCACCGAGGAGGCCAACGCCGCCGGGCCGCTCTGCGGCCGATCTGCTGGACCCGGCGCTCGAGCGGGCGGTCGGCTGGGCCGCGGCTCTGTGCGGCGCCACGGTCCTGCACGTCGAGGGCCTGGCCGGCATGCCGCTCGCCTCGCTGCTGCGCCTCGGCCGCGGCGGCCTGCGGCTGGTGCTGGCGCTGCACGACTTCGCCGCCTTCTGTCCGCGACCGCACCTGTTGGAGCAACGCGAGCCGCCGGCGCCGCCGCGCTTCTGCCGGTTCAGCCGCGAGCCCGGGCGCTGCGCCAGGTGCCTCGGCCGCGACTTCCCCGGCCTCCCCGCCGGCTATCAGGAGCAGCGCCGCGCCCTGGCAGGCGAGCTGCTGGCGAGCGCCGCGGCCGTGGTCCACCCCTCGGCCTACCTGGCGCGCACCCACGAGCGGCTCTTCGGCGATGCGGCGCGGGCAGCTCGGCCAGAGAGGTCCGAGGATCCCACCGGGAGGCTGGGGGGAGGGCAGGCGGCGGTTCCATCGCTCGGGGCCGGCCGCGGCCGGTGGGGAGCTGCCGCGTCCGAGAGTCCCGGCGCAGATTTGGCGGGAGCGGGGCCTGCAGGCGCGGATCCGGCACGGGTCGCGGACGGTTGGATCGTCCCGCCGGCAGCGCCCCCGGGCCTCGCCATCGGAGCCATCGGCGCCATCGGAGCCATCGGCGCCATCGGAGCCATCGGAGCCATCGGAGCCATCGGCGCGCGCGCCCCGTCCCGCCCGCCGGCCCCACCGCGCCGCTTCGCCGCGGTGGGCACGGGCCGACCGCACAAGGGGGCGCTGGTGCTCGGCTCGGCGCTGGAGCGGCTGGCCGCGACCGGGCGCCCCCTCGACCTGACGGTCTACGGCGGCGGCGACCGCGGCGTCCTCGGCCGCTGGCGGCGCCTGCCCGGGGTGCGGGTGCGCGGCTACTACCGCGCCGGCTCGCTGCCCGCCCTGCTGCGCCGCGACCGGATCGATTGCGCCCTGCTGCTCTCCGTGGTCCCGGAGTCGTACAGCCTGACGCTCGACGAATGCGCCGCCGCCCGGGTGCCGGTGGTCGCCTTCGGCCTGGGCGCCCTGGGCGAGCGCCTGGTCCTGGGCGGCGCGGGCGGCGGCCTGCTCCTCGGCACCGGAAGCGCCGATGGAGTCGCGGGAGCACGGCGGGCTTCTGCCGCCGAGGGAGCCACGGGAGCGCAGGGAGCTTCTATTGCCGATGGAGCCACCGGAGCACAGGGAGCTTCTATCGCCGAGGGAGCCGCGGGAGCGCAGGGAGCTTCGCCTGCCGGCGGAGCCGCGGCAGATCCGGCGACGATCGGCGAGGCCGGGGGGAGCGGCGCCCCCGCGGCGAGAGAGATCGCCCTCGACGACCCCGTGGCGGCCGGCGCCGCCTTGGCGGAGGTGCTGGCCGGCCTGCGGGACGGACGCCTCCCCCTGGCGCCCCCCCCACCCGTCCTTGGCCCCGAGCGCCATCCGGCCGCCACCGCCCGTGCGTGGCTCGATCTCTACCGCGCGCTGGCCATCCTGAGATCCGGCGGCTGAGCTGCGGCCGGCGGCGGACGGTGGCCCGGGCTCACACGCAGCAGGCGGCGGCGGTCTTCGCGAGGGCGGCGTGGGCCAGCCCGGCCGGGTTGCCACAGGTCGGCGCACAGGAGGTCGGGCAGGTGGCCCCCTGGGTGACGGCGCTGGCGCCGGCCAGCCCCTGGGCATCGAGCACCAGCAGCGACTCGCTGTGCAGGCTCAACCTCCGCGAATGCTTTCTCATGTCTCCTCCTGAGCGCCACGCAAGGCGGCCTTGCCCCATCGCCCGGCCGCTGCCGACAAGCTACGCGCCTCGGCCGGCGCGCACAATACCGGCCCCGGGGACCCGCGGCCGTCCATGGCGGTGATGAGCCGCTCCCCCCGCGGTCGTCGGTATGCAGGCCGTCGGCGGCCCCGGCGATCGACCGGAGCGAGGGGGAGTCGGCTGGCTGCACCCGGACCGCCAGGACCCGATGGCGCCGGCGCTGCGCGCGGGCGGCGGCGAGTCTAGACGTTCATGCTGCGATCGATGGCTGTTCGCCGGCGCTGCGCGCGGGCGGCGGCGAGCTGGCCGCCAGACGGCTCCTCCCGGCCATCTGCCCGGGACCAACCGGCGCGCCCTCACGGCCCGGCGGGGCGGGTCGGCGCCTCATGCCCCCCGCCGGTGCCCTTGTGAGGCGAGCCCCACTTGGTCTATAAGCACCAGTGCATGCAGACCTTTGCCATCCCGCAACATCCCGTACAGACCACCGATCAGACCTTTGCCGCCCTGGGGCTCTCCCCGGCGACGCTGCGCCTGGTGGAGCAGATCGGCTTCCGCCATCCGACCCCCATCCAGGCGGCGGTCATCCCGGTGGCGCTGGCCGGCCACGACCTCATCGGCCTGGCCGAGACCGGATCGGGCAAGACCGCGGCCTTCGTGCTGCCGCTGGCCGAGCGGCTGGCCGGCCGCCGGGAGGGCCAGGGGCTGCGCAGCCTGATCCTGTCGCCGACGCGCGAGATCGCCCTCCAGACCAAGGCCTTCCTCGACCTGTTCGGCGGCGACCCGGGCGACCACCACCTGCGCACCGTCTGCCTCATCGGCGGCGTCAAGATGGGGCCGCAGATCCACGGCCTGCGCCGCCGCCCCGACATCGTGGTGGCCACCCCCGGCCGGCTCTACGACCACCTGGAGCGCGGCAACCTGCGCCTGCACGAGGTCCAGGCGCTGGTCCTCGACGAGGCCGACCACATGCTCGACCTCGGCTTCCTGCCGCAGGTCCAGCGCATCCTCCAGGAGCTGCCGGCGGAGCGCCAGACGCTGATGTTCTCCGCCACCATGCCGCCGCTCATCGAGCGGCTGGCGCAGCGCTTCATGCGCGACCCGGTGCACATCGACATCACGCCGGAGGGCAAGGCGGCGAGCGGCATCAACCACCGCCTCTACCTGGTGGACCCGGAGAACAAGAAGGCGCTGATCCTCGCCCTGCTGCATCAGGAGCTGGGCAGCACCCTGGTCTTCACCCGCCGCAAGAGCGACGCCGAGTGGCTGTCCGGCGTCCTGGAGCGCGAGCGCCACCCGGTCGAGCGCATCCATTCCGACCTGTCGCAGGGCCAGCGCACCCAGGCGCTCCAGGGCTTCCGCGCCGGCGAGCACCGCATCCTCGTCGCCACCGACATCGCCGCCCGCGGCATCGACGTGCCGCAGATCAGCCACATCATCAACTTCGACATGCCGGAGACGGTGGACGACTACATCCACCGTGCCGGCCGCACCGCCCGCGGCACCGCCGGCGGCCTGGTCTCCTCGATCGCCACCTGGCTGGACAAGCCGATCATCAAGGACATCGAGCAAACGATCGGCCTGGAGCTGCCGCGCTGCACGGTGCCCGGGGTGCCCCCCTACGTCGAGCACCGCCCGGCCCGCAGCCTCGGCTCCTCGCGGCGGTCGCTGCCCACCCGGCGGCGGTAGTCCGGAGAAGGCGGCCTCCGCGCCTCCGCGGCCAGGTCCGCCGCGCGGCGAAAAATCGATTTGCAATTCCGCGCTTCCTGCCTGCACTACCCCCCAGAACCCGGGCCGCACTCCTGCCGGCCGCCGCGCCGCGAGCCGAGGAAGGCAGCCCCCAAACGGGGCCGGGCGCCACCCGTCCCGCCCCGACAAGGAGATCCTGCCATGGAAGCAGCCGCCGCGCTGACCCCGCTGCCCGCCACCGACCCGATCGCCCCGATCGTCAGCCTCGACGACGCCTTCGAGCGCGGCTTCAGGAAGTGGTTCTCCGGCTTCCGCAACTTCAAGGTCGACTACCACAACCTGGCGGTGAACGTCGCGGAGGCGCGGCTGGGGAACCTCACCTGGCGGCCCGGCGCGCCGCTCTCCCTGGTCCAGATCACCTACGAGAACGACACCGACCGCGACCAGAACGTCCACTTCCGCGAGGAGCGGAAGACCGCCGCCACCGTGAGCCTGTCGATCACCGCCGGGCTGCGCTACAGGACGAGCCTGAGCACCAAGATCGCGATCAAGAAGATCTTCGAGTTCGGCGGCGAGAAGGAGCTGGAGCTCTCGCTCTCCACCACCGCCGCGGTGAGCACGTCGGTGGAGCAGACCTGGTCGTGGGACCTGCCTCTCGCCGTCCCCAAGCGGTCGCGCCTCCATGCCACGGCCCTGGTGTCGACGGTGACCGCCGAGCCGGAGCTCGAAATCCAGGTCGATCTCAAGTCACTCAAGAACGATCACCCGCACGGCCTGCCCTACAACAAGGTCTACCTGGCCGCGCAGTTCCTGCGCAACGGCCGGTGGGAGGGGGATACCTTCTTCAATTCGCTCTGGGGCTGGCTGAGCGGCGTGCCCGGCTTCCGCTCCGTCAACCAGGACCACGTCTGCTTCGACGCCAAGGCCAGGACCGACGCGGTGATGGGCAAGCAGCTGCTCATCCGGACCCGGCAGGAGCCGATCGGCGGCGGTCTCGGGCCCACCCACACCCTGGCTCGCGACGGCGCGAGCGGCGGCTGGCACGAGGTCGAAGGCGCCGCGGCCGGCGAGCAGGAGCCCGTCCTGGAGGCGCAGCCGGCGCTGCGGTAGGAGATAGGAGAGAGGCCGCCGCAGGCGGTTGGCCTCCTTGGCTTGGAGGGGGCGCGCCGCCCGGTGCGGCGCGCCCTGCCGTGCCGGCGGCGGAGCTGGCGGCGGCCCCACCCTCGGCGCGCTCACGGCTGAGCGATCGGGGCCGGCGGCGGCGCCTCCGGCTCCAGGCAGGGCAGGGTGATCACCGCTTCGAGCCCGCCGCCCGGGCGGTTGTGGGCCTCGATCGTGCCGCCGTGCTCCTCGGCGATGCGGCGGGCGATCGGCAGCCCCAGGCCGGTGCCCGTGTCGTGGGTCGAGAAGTAGGGATCGAAGATCCGCGGCAGCAGCTCGGGCGCGACGCCCGGCCCCGAGTCGAGGACCGCGATGACTGCCCGGCACGGCCCGCCGCCGGCGCTCCCGGCCGCCTGGCCGGAGACCGCAGCGCCCGCGGGGCCGGCACCG
>JASLEW010000519.1 GCA_030150965.1 Thermoanaerobaculia bacterium
GGCGCCGGCAGCGGCTGCTGTCGCCGCTTCTGCAGGTACTCGCGCTGCACGTGCAGCAGCTGATCCACATGGCGCTGGGTGAGATACCCCATCTCGACCAGGATGTCGGGCAGCTGGCGGCGCCCGCCCGCCAGCGCGTGCAGCCCGTGCACCTCGTCCAGCTGGTCGGCGGTGATGAGCTTGTAGTGCACGGCCAGGCGGCCGAACAGCAGCTCGTCTTGTCCCCCTGCCATGGCGCGAACTGTACCAGGAAGCGCGCGAGCGGGAGCGCGCGCCGGAAGGGCCGGGAGAGGAAACCTTTGGCCCTCTCTGGGAGTAATAGGTCCGTCCGCCGTCGCCGGCGATGCCGCCGCCGGCGGCGGCCCGGGGAGGCACGCGCGATGGAGAGCTTCTGGCACGATCTGCGCTTCGGCGTCCGCATGCTGCGGCGCAACCCGCTGACCACCGGCCTGGCGTTGCTCATCCTGGCGCTCGGCATCGGCGCCAACACCGCGATCTTCAGCGTCATCAGCGGAGTCCTGCTCGAGCCCCTGCCGATCCCCCATCCCGAGCGGGTGATCCGGGTGATGGACAGCGCCCCGCGCCACGGCTTCCCTCGCTTCTCCTCCTCGGCCCCCAACTACCGCGACTGGCGCGACCAGAACCACTCCTTCGCCACCCTCGACGCCTACTCCGACGAGCACTTCAACCTGACCGGCGGCATCCGCCCCGACGCGGTGGACGGCAGCTCGGTGACCGGCAACTTCTTCCGCACCCTGGGGCTCGAGCCGCTCCTCGGACGCTTCTTCCGGCCGGAGGACGACCGCCCGGGCGCGGAGCCGGTGGCCGTCCTCTCGGCCGAGCTGTGGCACGCCTACTTCGGCGCCGATCCGGGCATCGTCGGCCGGCGCGTCCAGGTGGACGGCCGCTACCGCACGGTGGTCGGGGTCACCCGCAGCGACTTCACCTTCCCGAGCACCGCCAGGATCTGGGTGCCGCTCGCCCTCGACTACGCCAGGGAGAGCCGTGGCGCGCACTCCCTGGGGGTCCTCGGCCGCCTCAAGCCGGGCGTCAGCCTGGAGCAGGCGCGGGCCGAGATGTCGGCCATCGCCAGCCACCTCGAGCGCCAGTACCCGGACAGCAACACCGGCTGGGGCGTCGAGCTGTTGGCGCTCCGGGACCGGCTGGTCGAGGACATCCGGCCGGCCCTGGTGCTGCTGGAGCGGGCGGTCTGGGTGGTGCTGCTGATCGCCTGCGCCAACGTCGCCAACCTGCTGCTGGTGCGGATGACCGCGCGCGGCCGCGAGATCGCCCTGCGCTCGGCCCTGGGCGCCGGACGGCGGCGGCTCATCCGCCAGGTGGTGGCCGAGAGCGTGGTGCTGTTCCTGACCGGCGGCGTCCTCGGCCTGCTCCTCGCCTGGGCCGGCACCCGGGCTCTCCTGACGCTCAAGCCCGACGCCGTGCCGCGGGCCGGCAACGTCGGCCTCGACGGCCGGGTGCTGCTCTACACCCTGCTGCTGGCGCTCGCCACCGGCGCCCTGGTCGGTCTGGTCCCGGCGCTGGCGGCGGCCGGCGGCCGGGTCGGCGCGGCGCTCAAGGAGGGCGGCCGGGCGGTGGCGGGCGGGGGCCGCAGCCGCTGGCTGCGCAATGGCCTGGTGGTGGGGGAGGTGGCGCTGACGCTGGTGCTGCTCATCGCCGCGGGCCTGCTGCTGCGCAGCTTCGTCCGCCTCCAGGGGGTGCGGCCCGGCTTCGAGCCGAACGGCGTGATGACCGCGGTGCTGTCGCTCCCCAGCGTCAAGTACCCGGCCGAGCGCCAGCGCGCGCTCTTCTTCGAGCAGCTGATGGAGCGGGTGCACGTCCTGCCGGGGGTGGCGGCCGCCGCGGCCGTCTACCCGCTGCCGCTCTCGGGCGAGGGCTTCGTCCTCCAGTTCGAGGTCGAGGGCCGCCCGCGGCCGGCGCCGACCGAGGTGCCGCGCGCCGACATCATGGTGATCACCCCCGGCTACCTGCGCGCCATGACCATCCCGCTGCTCGCCGGCCGGGCGCTCACCGCCCAGGACCGTATCGGCAGCCAGCCGGTGATCCTGATCAACCGCACCATGGCGGGCAGGATCTGGCCGGGCGAGAGCCCGCTCGGCAAGCGCGTCACCTTCGGCGATCCGGGCGACGCCAAGGCGACCTGGCTCACCGTGGTGGGCGTGGTCGGCAACGTGCGCGCCAGCGAGCTGGGCAAGGAGGCGGTGTCGCAGATCTACCTGCCGGCCTATCAACGGCCGTCGCCGGAGTCGGTCCTGGTGCTGCGCACCACCGGCGCCCCGGAGCGCCTGGTGGCGCCGGTGCGCCAGGTGGTGCAGGGGCTCGACCGCGACCTGCCGCTCGACCGTGTGCAGACCCTCGACGCCGTGGTCGCCGAGTCGCTGGCCGCTGACCGCGTCAAGACGCTGCTGATCGGCATGTTCGGCGGCCTGGCGCTGGTGCTGGCGGCGGTCGGCATCTACGGTCTGGTCAGCTACTCGGTCGCCCAGCGCACCCACGAGATCGGCATCCGCGTGGCGCTCGGCGCCGGCCGCGGCGCGGTGCAGCGGATGGTCATCGGCCAGGGGATGGGGCTGGTGCTGCTCGGCCTGGCGGCCGGCCTCGCCGGCTCCGTCGCCGTCGGCCGCCTGATCGCCAGCCAGCTCTACGAGGTGAGCGCGACCGACCCGTGGACCTACGCCGGCGTGCCGCTGCTGCTCGCGGCCGTGGCGCTCGCCGCCAACTGGGTGCCGGCGCGGCGCGCCACACGGGTGGACCCGCTCGAGGCGCTGCGTGTCGAATGAGCTTCCGGCGACCCGGGCCGTGGCGCCGGAATGGCCGCCCGGCGCCATGTCCCGGCGGCACCACGCCACGGCACAGTGGTACCTTAGGGCGAGCAGCCCCGTTTCTTCCGTTCGGTACCCGTCTGCAGCCCCGTTGTCTTGGATAGCCTGAGGGGCGGCGCAGCAAAACGAGCTCAAAGTGGCCTACTCGAGGCATCGATTGCATCGCCCCCCCAACTCCTCGGTCCCCTTCCCAGC
>JASLEW010000521.1 GCA_030150965.1 Thermoanaerobaculia bacterium
CCACGGGCGCAGCGGCCGGCGGGGCCGGCGACGGCCCTGCCGCGGCCTCTCCCACCTCCCAGCCCTGGTGGCCGCAGTTCGATTTCGACCAGCGGCACAGCGGCGTCAACGACACCGAGACCACCATCTACCCCGGCAACGTCGCCACTCTCCACCTTCTTTACCAGGTGACGCTGCCGGCCATCGCCGACGGCGCGCCGGCCTTTCTGCCGGCGGTGACCACGCCGCACGGGGTCATGGACCTGCTCTTCCTGACCACCAAGGATGGACGCATCCTGGCGCTCGACGCGGCGACCGGCGGCACCGTATGGTCGGCGC
Organism: Thermoanaerobaculia bacterium; assembly: GCA_030150965.1. Classification (GTDB taxonomy): domain Bacteria; phylum Acidobacteriota; class Thermoanaerobaculia; order Multivoradales; family UBA5704; genus JASLEW01. The sequence goes on from JASLEW010000521.1 coordinate 319, forward strand.
AGCCCGCGACCGGACCCAAGTTCACCACCTCCTCGCCGGCGATCGACCCCGACCGCGCCCACGTCTACGCCTACGGCCTCGACGGCCGCGTCCACAAGTACGCGGTCGGCGATGGCGCCGAGGTCACGAGCGGCGGCTGGCCCGAGGTCACGACGCTCAAGCCGGACGTCGAGAAGTGCTCGCCGGCGCTCGCCATCGCCACCTCCACGGCAGCCGGCGGCGCCTCCCGGCTCTACGTCGCCAACGGCGGCTATCCCGACGACGCCGGCGACTACCAGGGCCACATCACCACCATCGACCTGGCGACCGGCGCGCAGCGGGTGTGGAACGCGATGTGCAGCGCGCGGCACGTCCACTTCACCGAATCCTCGCCGGACTGCGGCAGCCTGCAGGGGGCGATCTGGGCGCGTCCCGGGGTGGTCTATGACCCCGACACCGACGAGATCTACTTCGCCACCGGCAACGGCCCCTTCGCGCCGGGCGGCCACGATTGGGGCGACAGCATCCTGGCGCTGCGCGCCGACGGCAGCAGCCCGGGCCCCGGTCCGCTCGACAGCTTCACGCCGGCCAATTTCCAGGAGCTGCAGGACGACGACCTCGACCAGGGGAGCTCCGGCATGGTCATCCTCGCCGCGCCGCCCGGCAGCCGGGTGGCCCACCTCGGCGCGCAGGTCGGCAAGGACACCAAGATCCGTCTCTTCGACCTCGACAACCTGAGCGGCACCGGGGCGCCGGGGACGACCGGCGGCGAGCTTCAGATCCTCACGCTGCCGCAGGGCAACCAGGTGCTGCCGCAGCCCGCCTCGTGGGTCGATCCGGTGGACGGCTCGAGCTGGATGTTCATCGCCAACTTCAACGGCATCTCCGGGCTCCGCCTCGGCCTCGACGCCGCCGGCAACCCGTCGCTCGCGCCGGTGTGGACCAACCACGTCGCCGGCTCCTCGCCGGTCATCGCCAACGGCATGCTGTTCTACGCCGCCACGGGCGTGGGGCTCGAGGCGCTCGATCCCCCGACCGGCAACGTGCTGTGGATCGACACCGCCGCGCCCAACCCGCACTGGCACTGGGAGAGCCCGATCGTGGTCGCCGGCCGCGTCTTCGTCACCGACGAGAGCTCGCTGCTGCGGGCCTATGGGAGCGACAGCCCGCCGCTCGTCTTCCACCCGCTCCCGAGGTGCCGCGCGATCGACACGCGCAGCCCGGCCGGCAGGCCGCGGCGGTCCTCCCTGCGCGGCGGCGCCGCGCCGCGCCTCTTCCAGGTCGCCGGCCTGTGCGGCGTGCCGGCTGCCGCCAGGGCGCTCGCCGTGACGGTGACCGCGGCGCGTCCGACCGCCGCCGGCGACCTGCGCCTCGGCCCGGCGGGAGTCGCGGCGCAGCCGGCGGTCACCTTCGGGCTGCAGCAGGCTTCCGCACCGATCCAGCAGCTGCTGCTGACCGGCAATCCGGCCGGCATGGTCGGCGTGCAGGCCGACGTTCCTCCAGGGGCGCTGGTGGACCTCCTGCTGGACGTCACCGGTTACTACGACTGAGCTCCATGGCTGGCCGCGGCCGCCGGGACCAAACCAAACGGCGAGCTGGCGGCCGGCCCCTCGGCGGAGCGGGTTTGTCGAGAGCAGGCGCAGGCGCGCCGCGCCCTCGGCGCCGGCGCGGCCAGGCGCCGGTCGTGAGCTCAGGCGGGCCGGCGGCGCCGCAGGCGCCAGGCATGGACGCCGTAGCTGCCCAGGCGCCGGAGCAGGTCGAAGGGGCGTGCGAGGCGGCGGGCCAGGTAGCCCAGGCGGCGGCGCGGCGGGCCGTAGAGGGCATCCACCTGCGCCCGGCTGAGCCAGACGGTGCCGGCGACGAGCCGGGCCAGGCGCAGGGGACCCGGGTCGTCGCTCGGCTGGCGGCGGAAGACGCCGAGGCGCAGCGACCGCTCGTAGGCCGGATCGAGCCGGCCCGCCAGGGCGTGGCGCAGCACCAGCGCCGCGCCGGCCGCGGACTCTCCCCAAGCGCCCAGCTCCTCGCCCGCCGCCAGGGCCGCGGCGAGGCCCCGCACCGCCGCCACCTCCGCCGCCGCCACGTCGCGTTCCACCCAGGGCGCGGCGCGGGCCGCGAGCGCCGCCCCCTCCGCTCCGGCGAGGCCGAGATCGATCAGGTCGGCCATCATCTTCCATAGCGAATAGGCGTGCGGCGCCCAGCCATGCTGCGCCAGGCCGTGCACCAGGGCGTGGGCGGCGGCGGCCGGCGGCGCCGGAATGGCGGCCCGACCGGGGAGCCCCGGGACCGGCACCAGCAATCCCTCGCGATCGAGGTCCTCCACCCGGGCCGAGCGCCGGCCGTCGAGCCGTACCCCGAGCAGCAGCCGGTGCAGCTCGATCACGCCCTCGCGCCCGGCGAGCGCGGCAAGATGATGGGGCTGCTCCACCCCCGAGGCGGAGAAACCCGCGGCCGAAAGCGCCCGCTGCAACGCCGCCGCGCCGCTCTCCGGCACCAGCACGTCCAGGTCGCTCGCCGACCGGCTGCCCGGCGCCAGCCGGCCACCCAGCTCCAGCGCGGCGAACTTCAGCAGGACCACCGGCAGGCCGAGGCCGGCCGCCGTCTCCGCCACCCGGCGGGCCTGCGCATCCTCGGGCTGGCCGGCCGGGTGGCGGAGACGGCGGCCGGCCTCGGCCTGCCGGTGGTCCTGCTGAAGTTCGCCGCGCTGGAGCTGGGTGGCCGGCTGGCGCCGGGCAGCCGGTCGGC
>JASLEW010000595.1 GCA_030150965.1 Thermoanaerobaculia bacterium
CGGTGCCGCCGCGTGCGGCGCCGCCCGGCGCGGCGCGCCGGACAGCCGCGCCGCCGGACGCGGCCGGCAGCCCACCGCGCAACGTCATCTTCATCCTGGTGGACACGCTGCGCGCCGACCACCTGCCGCTCTACGGCTACCGGCGCGACACCAGCCCACGGCTGTCGGCCCTGGGGCGCGAGTCGGTGGTGTTCGACGACGTCCGCAGCCAGGCGTCGTGCACCTTCCCGTCGGTCAACTCGCTGCTGACCTCGCGCTGGCCGGCGGCCTTCCTGGGCCAGCCGGGCGGCGCCATCGGCCTGCCGCCAGGCGTGCCGGGGCTGGCGGAGATCCTCCGGGCGCGGGGCTTCCACACCGCCGCGGTCTCGGCCAGCCCGATCGTGCGCCGGAGCCCGGGGCGCTTCAATCCCCTGGGCGGCTTCGGGCGCGGCTTCGACTCGTTCCAGGAGGACTGCGTCTGGCGCGGCGCCGACTGCGTCACCGGCCAGGCGCTGCCGCACCTCGCCGGCGGCGCGCGTCCGCTCTTCCTCTACCTGCATTACCTCGACCCGCACGGCCCCTACGCGCCGGACCCGCCGCCGCCCTCCTACCGGCCGCGCTTCGCGCGGGGCCATCCGGCCAAGGACTTCATCCGCCGCGGCGACCCGGGGCCGATCGCCCGCTGGCTCTACGACCGGGCCCCCGACCCCGGCCTCGGCCCGGGCGACCTCGCCCACCTGGTGGACCTCTACGACGACAAGATCGCCTTCTTCGACGCCCAGCTCGGCCGCCTCCTCGACCACCTGCGCGCCACCGGCCTGCTCGACGGCTCGATCCTGGTGCTCGCCGCCGACCACGGCGAGGAGTTCCTGGAGCACGGCGACATCAAGCACTGCCGCAACCTGTTCGACACCACCATCCGCACGCCGCTGCTGCTGCGCGTCCCGGGGCTGGCGCCGCGGCGCATCGCGGCGCCGGTGAGCAACCTCGACATCGTGCCGACGCTGCTCGACCTGCTCGGCAGCTCCCCGGCGGCGGCGCCGGCGGGCGCTCCGGGCGGCGCGAGCGCTCCCGGCTTCGCCGGCCGCAGCCTGCTGCCCCTTCTCGCCGGCCGGCCGCTCCCTGGCCTCCAGTGGTCGGCCCAGGGCGCGCTGCGCAGCGTGGCGGACGGGCGCTGGAAGCTGATCGAGGACCTCGGCAAGCACCGGCTCGCGTTGTACGATCTGGCCGCGGATCCCGGCGAGACGCGGGACGTCTCCGACGCGCACCGGGCCGAGGCCCGGCGCCTGCACGCCGCCCTCGACGGCTGGCTGGCGCGGGCCGAGGGGCTCCCGGCCGGCGAGCGGGCGCGCCGCGGCGACGAGGCGGCGCGCCGCCTGCATGCCGTCGGCTATCTCGATTGAGCCAGCAAAGGCTTGAGGGAACTTGCGTTTGCGGCTAACCTTGAAACGTCGCGCCGGCTGATAAGGAGCGCCATGTTCACCATCGAAGAGATCGTCGCCCGCGAGATCCTCGATTCGCGCGGCAACCCGACGGTTGAGGTGGAGTGCATGCTGCAGGGCGGCGGCGCCGGCCGGGCGGCGGTGCCCGCGGGCGCCTCCACCGGCAGCCGCGAGGCGCTGGAGCTGCGCGACGGCGGCAAGCGCTACGGCGGCCGGGGGGTGCGCAGGGCGGTGGCCGGCGTCCACGAGGAGATCGCGCCGCGCCTCCAGGGGATGGACGCCCGCGACCAGGCGCGCATCGACCGGGCGCTGGTCGATCTCGACGGCACCCCGGACAAGAGCCGGCTGGGGGCCAACGCCCTGCTCGGCGTGTCGCTGGCGGTGGCCAAGGCCGCGGCCGACGCCGCCGGGCTGCCGCTCTACGCCTACCTCGGTGGCCCGGGGGCCACCACCCTGCCGGTGCCGATGCTCAACGTGCTCAACGGCGGCGCCCACGCCGACAACTCGGTCGACGTCCAGGAGTTCATGCTGGTGCCGGTCGGCTTCGAGCACTACGCCGAGGCGCTGCGCGCCGGCGTGGAGGTGTACCACACGCTCAAGAGCGTCCTCCTGGCGCGCGGCCTGGTCACCGCCGTGGGCGACGAGGGCGGCTTCGCCCCCAACCTGACCAGCAACCGCGAGGCCCTCGACCTGCTGATGGAGGCCATCGAGCAGGCCGGCTACGCCCCCGGCCGCCAGGTGGCGCTGGCGGTGGACGTGGCCGCGAGCGAGCTGGCGGCGCCGGGGCCCGGCGGCGAGCGCAGCCGCCAGCGCGGCGCCGAGGTGCGCTACGAGCTGGCCGGCGAAGGGCGGCGGGACCTCGCGAGCGGCGACCTCATCGCCCTCTACCGGGAGTGGCTGGACGCCTACCCGCTGGTGTCGATCGAGGACGGCCTGGCGGAGAACGACAGCGAGGGCTGGAAGGCGCTCACCGCCGAGCTCGGCGGCCGGGTGCAGCTGGTGGGCGACGACCTCTTCGTCACCAACCCCGACATCCTCGCGCGCGGCATCGCCGCCGGCCTGGCCAACGCCCTGCTGGTCAAGGTCAACCAGATCGGCACCCTGACCGAGACCCTGGAGGCGGTGGAGATCGCCAAGCGCAACGGCTACGCCAACGTCATCTCCCACCGCTCGGGCGAGACCGCCGACACCACCATCGCCGACCTGGCGGTGGCGACGCGCTGCGGCCAGATCAAGACCGGCGCTCCCTGCCGCAGCGACCGGATCACCAAGTACAACCGCCTGCTCCGCATCGAGGAGGAGCTGGAGGGCGTGGGCACCTATCCCGGGGCCGACGCCTTCCCGCGGCGCCGGGCTTGAGCGCGCCGCAGGGCTCCGCCCGCGCCGATTCCCTGCGCCCGGTGCTCGGGGCGGTGGCGCTGCTTCTGGTGACCCTGCTCGGCGCCGCCGGCCTGCGCAGCTACCGCGACCTGACCACCGCCCGGGCGCGCGAGAAGCAGCTCGAGACGCGCATCGAGCAGAGCCGCACCGGCATCGACCGGCTGCGCGGCCGCATCGCCCGCCTGCGCAGCGATCCGGTCACCCTGGAGAGCCTGGCGCGCGAGGACCTCGGGCTGGTGCGAGCCCAGGACGTGGTGATCGAGCTGCCCGCCGCGCCGCCGCCGTCCAGCCCGGCACCGGCCGAG
>JASLEW010000641.1 GCA_030150965.1 Thermoanaerobaculia bacterium
CCGGCCGCGGCACGACGAAGGCGGCGAGGCGTCCGCCCCCCTCGGCCGCCGGCTGCGCCTCGGCCAGCACCACCGCCTGGCGCACGCCGGGCAGCGCCGCGAGCGCCGCCTCGACCTCGCCGAGCTCGATGCGGAAGCCGCGGATCTTCACCTGGTGGTCCATGCGCCCCAGGTATTCGAGCTCGCCGGAGGGGAGGAGGCGGGCGAGGTCGCCGGAGCGGTAGAGGCGCTCGCCGGCCCGCCCGGACAGGTGATCGGGGACGAAGCGCTCGGCGGTCAGATCGGGGCGGCCGTGGTAGCCGATCGCCAGCCCGGCGCCGCCGACCGCCAGCTCGCCCGGCACCCCGACCGGCGCCGGCTCGCGCGCGGCCCCGGGCTCCAGCACATGGGCCGCGAGGTCGGGGATGGGGATGCCGATCAGGCTGCCCGGCGCCGACCGCGCGTCGGCGGCGGTGAGCGGCCGGTAGGTGACGAACACCGTCGTCTCGGTGATGCCGTACATGTTGACGATCCGCGGCGCACGGTCGCCGTGGCGCTCGAACCAGGGGAGCAGCCGCGACGGCATGAGCGACTCGCCGCCCAGGATGACCAGGCGCAGGGAGCGCAGGGTGCGCGGGGGGCGCGGGGCGGACGGCGCGCCGGCCCGCGCCGCCTCCTCGTCGGCCCGCATCAGCCCGGCGAAGGCGGTGGGGGTCTGGTTGAGCACCGTCACCCGTTCGGCGTCCAGGAGCCGGTGGAACGCCGCGGGCGTCCGGCTCACCTCGTGGGGGACCACCACCAGGCAGCCGCCGGTGAGCAGCGCGCCCCAGATCTCCCACACCGAGAAGTCGAAGGCGAAGGAGTGGAAGAGCGTCCAGACGTCGGCGGGCCCGAAGCCGAACCACTCGTCGGTGGCGGCGAGCAGGCGGACGACGTTGGCGTGGGTCACCGCCACGCCCTTGGGCCGGCCGGTCGAGCCCGAGGTGTAGATGACGTAGGCGGTGCTCTGCGGCGAGGCGGCGCCCGCCGAGCGCCGCTCCGGCGCGGCGGGGCCGGGGTCCCCGCGGTCGATGGGATCGATCGGGCAGACGGCGAGCCCGTCGGCGGGCAGCCGCGCCAGGGCCGCCTCTGTGCCCACCACCGCCCGCACCCCGGCGTCGGCGATCAGGAAGGCCAGCCGCTCGCGCGGATAGGCCGGATCGAGCGGCAGGTAGGCGCCGCCCGCCTGGACGATGGCGAGCATGCCGGCGACCAGGGCGGGCGAGCGCTCGACGCAGAGCCCCACCCGGTCCTCGGGGCCGATGCCCAGGCCGCGCAGCCGGCGGGCGAGCCGGCCGGCCCAGCCGTCGAGCTCCGCATAGGTCAGGCCCTCCCCCTCCCAGCGCAGCGCCGTGGCGCCGGGAGAGCGCCGCAGCTGCGCCGCGAACCGCTCCGCCAGCGTCGCCTCCGCCCCGTATTCCCGGCGGACCGACCCCCAGGCGAGGAGCTGCCGCCGCTCGGCCGGCGCCAGCAGCGGCAGCTCCGCGACCGCGGTCTCGGGCGCCGCCGCCGCCGCCGTGAGCAGGGTGACGAGGTGGCCGGCGAGGCGCTCGACCGTGGCGGCGTCGTAGAGGTCGGTCGAGTAGTCGAGCTGCGCCGCGAGGCCGGAGGCCTCGGGATCGATCTGCAGCGCCAGGTCGAACATCGCCCCGCGGGTGCCGCCCGGCAGCAGCGTCACCTGGAGGCCGGGGAGATCGGCCGCCGCCCCGGGGGCGTTCTGCAGCGCGAACAGCACCTGGAACAGCGGCGGGCGGCTGAGGTCGCGCTCGCGGACCAGCTCGTCGACCAGGCGGTCGAACGGCGCGTCCTGGTGGGCGTGCGCCTCCAGGCTGGTCTCGCGGACGCGGGCGAGGAGCCCGGCGAACGTCGGCGCGCCGCCGCCGCCGCCGTCGCCGCCGTCGGCCATCACCTCGGTCGCCAGCACCAGGGTGTTGACGAAGAGCCCGATCAGCCCCTCGATCTCGACCGACCGGCGGCCCGCGACCGGCGTGCCGACGCGGATCACCGCCTCGCCCGACAGCCGGGCGAGCAGCGCCTTCCAGGCGGCGAGCAGGGTCATGAAGAGGGTCGCCGAATGCCGGCGGCCGAGGCGGTGGAGCGCCGCGCTCAGCTCCGCGGCCATCGCGAAGCGGTGCACCGCGCCGCCCCAGGCGCGGTCGCGCAGCCGCGGGCGGTCGGCCGGCAGGTCGAGCGGCGGCGGATCGCAGCCGAGCCGCTGCCGCCACCAGGCGAGCTGGCGGTCGAGCGCCGGACCGGCCAGACAGCGCCGCTGCCAGATCGCGTAATCGGCGTACTGCACCGGCAGCTCGGGGAGCGGCGAGGGCTCCGCGCGGGCGAGGGCGCCGTAGAGGGCGCAGAACTCGCGCACCAGGATGCCGGTGGACCAGCCGTCGGTGGCGATGTGATGCAGGGTGAGCGTCGCCGCGTGGCGCGCCGCGTCCAGCCGGAGCAGCAGGGCGCGGAGCACCGGCCCCTGCACCAGGTCGAACGGCCGGGCCGCGGCGGCGGCGGCGAGGCGGCGCCTCTCGGCCTCCCGGCGCTCCTCCGGCAGCCGCGAGAGGTCGCAGAGCGGCAGCTGGAGCAGGGGCAGCGGCGGGACCGTGGCCGGCGGCAGGACGCGCTGGAGCGGCGGCCCCGAGTCTCCCGGCACGATCACCGTGCGCAGCACCTCGTGGCGGCGCACCACCTCGCCGAGCGCGCGCGCCGCCGCCGCTGGCCGGAGATCGCCGGCGAGCAGCAGGTTGACCGCGACGTTGTAGGTGTCGCGCCCCGGCGCCAGCCGGTCGAGGAACCACATGCGCTCCTGGGCGAAGGAGAGCGGCGCCGTGGCGCCGCGGTCCGGCGCGCGCCGGATGGACGGCAGCTCCGCCCCCACGCCGGCGCGGCGCAGCGCCTCGATCTCGCGCGCCAGATCGGCGAGCACGGGATGGGCGAAGAGGCTGCGCAGCGGCAGCTCGACGCCGAGCGCCCGGCGCACCCGCGCCACCACCTGGGTGGCGAGCAGCGAGTGGCCGCCGGCGGCGAAGAAGTCGGTCCGCGCGCCGATCCCCTCGGCCTGCAGGACCTCGGCGAAGATGCCGGCGAGCAGCTCCTCGACCGGGCCGCGCGGTGCGGCGAGGCCGCCCTCCCCGGCGTCTTGGGAGTATTGGGAGTAAGGGAAGGCCGCTCCCGCGGTATCCAGGAGGGTGGCTCCCGCGGCGCTCGGGACGGCCCCCGCCGCGGCGTTCGGTACGGCCGCTCCCCCGGCCTGGGCGAGCGCCGCCAGCGCCCTGCGGTCCACCTTGCCGTTGGCGGTCAGGGGCAGGGCGCCCAGGACGTGGAACGCCGCCGGCACCAGGTGCTCCGGCAGCGCCGCCGCCGCGCGGGCGCGCAGCTCGGCCGGGCGCGGCGGCTCGGCGTGCGGCACGACGAAGGCGGCGAGGCGGGCGCCCAGGGGGCCGCCCTGAAGAGCGAGGACCACCGCCTGGCGCACGCCCGGATGCGCCGCGAGCGCCGACTCGATCTCGCCCGGCTCGACGCGGAAGCCGCGGATCTTCACCTGATGATCGATCCGCCCCAGGTATTCGAGCTCGCCGGCCGGGAGGAAGCGGCCGAGGTCGCCCGAGCGGTAGAGGCGGGCTCCCGGCTGCGCGCCGTCGCCGGCCCAGGGGTCGGGCACGAAGCGCTCGGCGGTCAGGGCGGGGCGTCCGAGATAGCCGCGGGCCAGGCCGGCGCCGCCCACCGCCATCTCGCCGGGCACGCCGACCGGCGCCGGCTGGCCGGCCGCGTCGAGCACGTGCACCGCGAGGTCGGGCAGGGGGATGCCGATCAGGCTCTCGTGCCGCCGCGCATCGGCGGCGGCGAGCGGCCGCAGGGTGACGTGCACCGTCGTCTCGGTGATGCCGTACATGTTGACCAGCCGCGGCTGCCGGTCGCCGTGGCGGGCGAGCCAGGGGGCGAGGGCCGCCGGCGCCAGCGCCTCGCCGCCGAAGACGACCCAGCGCAGAGAGGAGAGCGCGCCGTCCCGCGTCAGCGCCTCGCCGTCCCGCGTCAGCTCCTCGTCGGCCCGGATCAGCTCGGCGAAGGCGGTCGGCGTCTGGTTGAGCACGGTCACCCGCTCGCCGGCCAGGAGGGCATGCAATTCCCGCGGGCTGCGGCTGACCGCGAACGGCACCACCACCAGCCGGCCGCCGGTGAGCAGGGCCCCCCAGATCTCCCAGACCGAGAAATCGAAGGCGTAGGAGTGGAACAGCGTCCAGACGTCGTCCGCGCCGAAGCCGAAGTCCTCCGCGGTGGTGCGCAGCAGGCGGATGACGTTGGCGTGGGTGACCGTCACCCCCTTCGGCCGGCCGGTCGAGCCGGAGGTGTAGATGACGTAGGCGGCATTGGCCGCGCCGGCTCCGCTGTCGATCGTATCGTTGGCGCCGGTCCCGTCGATCACGACGTGGCTGACGGGGGGCGCCGCCGGCAGGGCGGCCAGCGCCTCCGCCGTGCCCACCACCACGCGCAGGCCGGCGTCGCCGATCAGCAGCGCCAGGCGCTCCTGCGGGTAGGCCGGATCGAGCGGCACGTAGGCGCCTCCCGCCCTGACGATCGCGAGCATGCCGATCACCAGCTCCGGTGAGCGTCCGGCACAGAGACCGACCCGCTCCTCGGGGCCGACGTCCAGCCGGCGCAGCCGGCCGGCGAGCCCGGCGGCGCGGCGGCTCAGCTCGGCGTAGGTGAGCGCACGGTCCTCGCAGCTCAGCGCCACGGCGGCGGGAGCCTGCCGCGCCCGCGCCTCGAACAGCGCCGCCAGCGTCTCCTCCGCGGCGACCGCGTGCACGGCGCGGACACCGCCCCAGGCGAGCAGCTGCTCCGCCTCGGCCGGCGACAGCAGCGGCAGCTCGCGCAGCCGGCGGTCGGGGTCCGCGGCCACCGCCTCCAGCAGCCGCAGGTAGCCGGCGGCGAGCCGCTCGACCGTGGCGCCGTCGAACAGGTCCTCCCTGAACAGGAACGAGGTGCGCACCCCCTCCGCCGTCTCCTTCATGTTCAGCGCGAGGTCGAACGCCGCGGCGCGGCTGGTCGGCGGCATCAGCGTCATGCGGAAGTCCGCCACCTCCATGTCCGGGGAGGGCACGTTCTGCAGGGTGAAGATCACCTGGAACAGCGGCGTCTGGGCCAGGCTGCGCTCCGGCCGCAGCTCCTCGACCAGCTTCTCGAACGGCAGGTCCTGGTGCGCGTAGGCGCCGAGCGTTGTCCGCCGCACCGCCGCCAGCACCTCGCGGAAGGCCGGGTTGCCGCGGAAGACGGCGCGCAGCGCCAGCGTGTTGACGAAGCAGCCGATCAGCCCCTCGATCTCGGCGCGGTTGCGGTTGGCGATCGGCGAGCCGACGACCAGGTCGTCCTGGCCGCAGAGCCGGCAGAGCAGCGTCTGCCAGGCGGCGAGCAGGATCATGAACAGCGTCGCGCCCTGCGCCTGGCTGAACGCCTTGAGCGCGCCGGCGAGCGGCCGCGGGATCAGCAGCGGCCGGCGGTCGCCGCGGTTGCCGGCGGCGGCCGAGCGCGGCCGGTCGGTGGGCAGGGCGAGCTCCTGCGGTGCGCCGGCCAGCTCCTGCTTCCACCATCCGAGCTGCTCGGCGAGCACCTCGCCGGCCAGCCACTCGCGTTGCCACACGGCGTAGTCGGTGTACTGGACGGGCAGGGGTGGCAGCGCCGGGGCGCTGCCGCGCGCCAGGGCGCCGTAGACGAGCCCCATCTCGCGGAACAGGATGCCGCTCGACCAGCCGTCGCCGATCACGTGGTGCATGGTGCTCGGCGCGATCCAGTCCTCGGCGTCGAGGCGGGCGAGGAACACCCGCAGCAGCGGCCGGCGCGCCAGGTCGAACGGTCGGCGCGCGTCCGCCTGCGCCAGGCGCCAGGCCTCCGCCTCGCGGCGCGCCGCCGGCAGGGCGGAGAGCTCCACCACCGGCAGGCCGAGCTCCATCTCGGGAGCCACAATCTGCACCGGCTGGCCGTGCAGGCCGTCGGAAGCGCCGGGAGATGCGGAATCGGCGGCAACGCCCGGAGCGCCGGCAGCGGCCGGCGCGGCCGGCGCGAGCGGACCGGCCGGCGCGGTCGGGCCCGGCGTGGCC
>JASLEW010000653.1 GCA_030150965.1 Thermoanaerobaculia bacterium
GCCGCCGACCAGCAGCGGCTCGAACTCGGCGCCCTCGCGCACCCAGAGCGCCGCCGCCCCCAGCGGCCCGCCGAACTTGTGCGCCGCGAGCACCAGGAAGTCGGCGCCCAGCCGCGGCGCGCCGACCGGGATCTTGCCCACCGCCTGCACCGCGTCGCAGAGCAGCGGCACGCCGCGCTCGCGGCAGGCCGCCGCCACCTCCGCGACCGGCTGCAGCGTGCCGAGCTCGTTGTTGGCCAGCATCAGGCAGACGAGGCGCGTGTCCGGGCGCAGCGCGCCGATCACCGCCGCCGCCGGCACCACGCCGTCCTCGCCCGGTGCCACCCGTGTCACCTCCACGCCACGCCGCTCGGCGCGCGCCGCGGCCTGGGCGATCGAGGGGTGCTCGATCGCCGAGAGGACCAGGTGCCCGCGCCCGGCGGCGCCCGGCAGGGCCGCGTCGGTGAGGCTCGCGACGACGGCATTGTTGGCCTCGGTGCCCGAGGCGGTGAACACCACCTCCGGCGGCCGGCCGCCGATGAGCGCCGCGACCTCCGCGCGCGCCTGCTCGACGGCCTCGCGCGCCGCCTGCCCGAAGCGGTGGATGGAGGAGGGGTTGCCGTGCCGCTCGCCCAGCCAGGGCAGCATCGCGGCGCGCACCCGCGGATCGAGCGGCGTGGTGGCGTTGTGATCCAGGTAGACGTCCTGCATGGCCGGGGTATTGTAGCGCGTGGTGGGGCATGCAGCCGGCCGCGCGGGACGGACCGGGCGCGCCGGTTGCATCGGTGATGGCGCTAGAATCGCTGTCGATGCGTATGCCGACCCGCCTCACCTCGGCCACACCCTGCTCCCACCGCCGGCCGGCGGTTGGGAGCGCCTGCCCCGCTCCCCGCCGGCCGCGCCGACCGCGCCGGCCGCGGCGCCGCCTGCCGCTGCTCGTCCTCCTGCTCCTCGCCCTCCTCGTCCCCGCCGCGGCGGCGCCCGCGCGCGCCGGCGACACGCGGGCGGAGAAGAAGGCGATCGCCCAGCTGCCGCAGAAGTACCGCGACTGGCTGGAGCTGGTGGAGCCGCTGATCACCAAGCCGGAGAAGAAGGCGTTCCTGGAGCTGCAGCAGGACTACCAGCGCGACGCCTTCATCCAGCGCTTCTGGGAGGTGCGCGACCGCGGCGGCACACCTGGCGAGTTCCAGCGCACCTGGGAGGCCCGCCTCGACGAGGTCAAGGAGCGCTTCGGCAGCACGAAGGACGACCGCGCCCGCGTCTACATGCTCAACGGGCCGCCCTCCGGCATCGCGGCGGACCACTGCGCCACCGTCCTGTGGCCGATCGAGGCCTGGTACTTCCAGCGCAGCGAGCGCATCGGCGCCGAGTTCGTGATCGTCTTCTACCAGCACTGGGGCGCGGGGCCGTTCCGCATCTGGGAGCCGCAGGCGGGCCTGGGCGAGCTGTTCATGGACGAGAACCCCAACCACAGCCTGGGCGAGATCGTCAACAACTGCAGGAACGGCGACAACATCGCCGCCTCGATCAACTGGGTCAACAACCAGGGGATGGGCTACTCGACGCTGGAGGCCACCTACCTGTCGGCGCCGAAGGGGCCGGGCGGCGAATGGATCACCTCGTTCCACTCCTATTCGACCGACGTCCCGGTCAACGCCCAGGCGCTGCCGGCGAAGCTGGAGGTGTCCTACCCCGGGCGCTTCTCCGAGCGCACGATGGTGCAGGCGCTGATCTCGGTGCCGGCGAGCGCCGCCTCCGTCCTGACCCTCGCCGACCGGCGCTCCTACAACCTGCTGCTCACCGGCGAGATCCTGGAGGGCGGCAAGCTCTTCGAGAACTTCCGCTACAAATACGAGTTCCCCGGCGACACGCCCGGCGCCGCCACGCTGCCGCTGGTCTTCCAGCGGCCGGTGCGCCCGGGCGAGTACCGGCTGATCGTCAAGGTCGAGGACCTCAACTCGTCCAAGGTCTGCCGCCTGCAGCAGGCGATGACGGTGCCGGTGGTCGAGCGCGAGATGCCGCCCCCGCCCCCCAGCGACCCGGAGAGCGCGCGCCTGCTGGCCGAGGCGAACAGCGCCATCGGCACCGGCGACAACACGCTCAAGCTGGTCGCCCCCCAGGGCGAGCTGCAGACCGGCATGCTGCGCTTCGACACCCTGCTGACCGGCCACGACATCGTGCGCGTCGTCTTCTCGCTCGACGGCAAGGCGATCCTCACCAAGGTCAAGGCTCCCTACAGCGTCGAGCTGGACCTCGGCCACCTGCCGCGCCCGCGCACCCTGCTCGCCACCGCCTTCGACCGGAGCGGCAACCAGGTGGCCAGCGACGAGCTGGTGATCAATGCCCCCTACCACCGCTTCAAGGTGCGCCTGACCGAGCCGCAGCGCGGCCACCGGTACGAGCGCAGCCTCCTGGCGCGCGCCGAGACCGACGTGCCGGAGGGCGAGACCATCGACCGCGTGGAGATCTACGTCAACGAGACGCTGGCGGCGACGCTCTACCAGCCGCCGTACACCCAGCCGATCGTGCTGCCCAAGGAGGCCACGGCCTACGTGCGGGCGGTGGCCTACACCGACGACGGCGCCTCGACCGAGGACCTGGTGTTCGTCAACGCCCCCGACAGCAACGTCGAGCAGATCAACGTGCAGTACGTCGAGCTCTACACCTCGGTGCTGGACCGCCAGGGGCACCCGGTCGAGGGGCTGGCGGCGAAGGACTTCGCGGTCACCGAGGACAACATCAAGCAGGCGGTCACCCGCTTCGAGAAGGTCAGCGACCTGCCCATCCACGCGGCGGTGGTGCTCGACACCTCGGCCTCGATGGAGAAGAGCCTGGTGCAGGCGCGCGACGCGGCGATGGGCTTCCTCCAGGAGGCCATCCAGCCCAAGGACCGCGCGGCGATCATCACCTTCAACGACCATCCCAACATCGGGGTGAAGTTCTCGAACGACGTGTCGGCCCTGGCCGGCGGCCTGGCCGGCCTCAAGGCCGAGCGCGGCACCGCGCTCTGGGACACCATCATCTTCACCGAGTTCTACTTCAACGGCGTCAAGGGGCAGCGCGCCATCCTGCTGCTCACCGACGGGCGCGACGAGGGGAGCCGCTTCAGCTACGAGGACGCGCTGGAGTACGCCCGCCGCGCCGGGGTCACCATCTACTGCATCGGCCTGGGCGACGCCATCGACAAGCGGAAGCTGTCGAAGCTGGCGGAGGAGACCGGCGGCCGCTCCTTCTACATCAAGAGCGCCGCCGAGCTGGCGGCGATCTACGCCACCATCCAGCAGGACCTGCGCTCGCAGTACCTGATCGCCTACCAGTCCACCAACTCCAGCCCGGAGGGGAACTTCCGCACCGTCGAGGTGAAGGTGGACCGGCCGGGGGTGGAGGCCAAGACGCTGCACGGCTACTACCCGTAGCCGGTGCCGGTAAGCGGCGGCAGGAGCCTGGAAGCCGCGCCACCCGGCGGGCGCCGGCGGCGCCGGACACCGCGGCCAGGCCGCCGGGGCCGCCGGCAGACCGCGGTGGCGGGCCGGGACGAGTGGCTGGGAATCCGCCAAAGGCGGCGGCGAAACCGCCGACCGCACGCTTGCCGCCACCCCTGGCGGCGGGTAGGATGGCCGGGATGCAGCCCCCATTCCGGCGCTCGCCGGTCCGTCGCCTCACGCTTTTCGCCGTCGCCTCGCTGGGGATCCTCGGCGCGGCCGGCATCCCCGGCCGCCTCGCCACGCCGGCCGCCGCGGCGGAGCTGGCCGC
>JASLEW010000734.1 GCA_030150965.1 Thermoanaerobaculia bacterium
GTTGAGGTCGCGGCGCAGCCGCCAGGCCGGCGCCGGGCGGAAGAGATGCGCCGGCGCCGTCTCGGCCAGGGTCGCCGCGTCGAGCTGGCGCAGCGCCGCGATGTCGTCGAGGATCCAGAACGACCGCCCGTGCGTGCCCACCACCAGGTCGTCGCCGTGCACCGTCAGGTCGCGCACCGAGGTCGCCGGCAGGTTGAGGCGCAGCGACTGCCAGCCGTCGCCGTCGTCGAACGACACGTAGACCCCGCGCTCGGTGGCCGCGTACAGCATGCCGCGGCGCACCGGGTCCTCGTGCACCGCGTTGACCACCTCGTTCTCCGGGATGCCGCGCGTCACCTCCTGCCAGCTCCGGCCGAGGTCGCGCGTGCGGTAGACGTGGGGCCGCAGGTCGTCGAGGCGGAAGCGGTTGACCGCCGCGTAGGCGGTGGCGGCGTCGAAGTGCGACGCCTCCATGACCGACACCTTGCTCCACGGCGTCAGCGCCGGCGGCGTCACGTCCTGCCAGCTCCTGCCGCCGTCGCGCGTCAGCTGGATGAGCCCGTCGTCGGTGCCCACCCACAGCTGGTTCACGTCCAGGAACGACGGCGCGACGGTGTAGATGACGCCGCGGTGCGCGCCCTTCTGCGGGTCGTCGGCGGCGAACGGCCCCAGCACCGCCGGCACCCCGGGCCTGGCGCGCGTCAGGTCCGGGCTGATCGTCTGCCAGCTGTGGCCGCCGTCGGTGGTCTTGAACAGGACGCTGGCGCCGAAGTAGAGGATGTGCGGATCGACCGGCGAGAACAGCAGCGGCTGCGTGCGCACGTAACGGATCTTTCCCGACCGCACCGCCTCCGGCGCGACGCTCTGCGTCTGCCCGGTGGACCAGTCGTAGCGCTCGATCTTGCCGCCGTAGACGATGTCGGGATGGAGCGGGTCGGGCGCGATGTAGCCGTACTCCTCGGCGCCCACCGGATGCCAGTCGCGGAAGGTGATCTCGCCGTCGCTGCCGCGGCTGGCGACGCCGGCCGAGCCGCTCTCCTGCTGGCCGCCGTAGACCCAGTACGGAAAGCGGTTGTCGGTGATCACATGGTAGAACTGCGCCGTCGGCTGGTTGTACCAGGAGCTCCAGCTGCGCCCGCCGTCGAGGGTCACCACCGCGCCCTGGTCGCCGGCCAGCAGCATCACCTGCGGCCGGTCGGGGTCGATCCACAGCCGGTGATAGTCGTCGCCGCCCGGCGCGCCCTTGAACGCGGTGAAGCTCGTGCCGCCGTCGGTCGAGCGGTAGGTCGAGGTGTTGCAGATGTAGACCAGGTCCGGGTTCCGGGGATCGACCTCCACCTCGGCGAAGTCGCCGCCCCGGCCCCAGATGCGCATCTCGTCGTTGACCCGCCGCCAGCTGCCGCCGCCGTCGTCGGAGCGGTAGAGGCCGCCGTGCTTGGCGTCGGCGTCCACCTGCGCGTAGAGCCGCGACGGCAGGCTCGGCGCCACCGCCAGGCCGATGCGCCCCAGCCCCTCGGCCGCCCCGGGGAGGCCGCCCGCGAGCGGCTGCCAATGGCCGCCGCCGTCGGTCGACTTGTAGAGGCCGCTGCCCGGCACCTGGAACGAGGCGCCGATCTCCCACGGCGCCTGCCGCGCCGCCCACAGCGCGGCGTAGAGCGTGCGCGGATCCCTGGGGTCCATGACCAGCGCCACGGCGCCGGTGTTCTCGTCCTTGTAGAGGACCCTGTCCCAGCTGCGCCCGCCGTCGGCCGAGCGGAAGACGCCGCGCTCCTGGTTGGGGCCGTAGGGGTGGCCGAGGACCGCCGCGTAGACGCGGTCCGGGTCGTGCGGATCGACCGCCAGGGCGGCGATCTGCTGGCCGTCGCGCAGCCCGAGGTGTTGCCAGGTCTCGCCGCCGTCGGCCGAGCGGTAGATGCCGTCCCCCACCGACAGGTCGGGGCGCTGCAGCCCCTCGCCGCTGCCGGCGTAGATCACCCGCGGGTCGGACGGCGCCACCGCCAGGGCGCCGATCGACTGGGTGGGCTGGCTGTCGAACAGCGGACGCCAGGTGCGCCCCGCGTTCTCCGTCTTCCACACCCCGCCGTTGTTGACCCCGACGTAGTACAGGTCGGGATGCCCCGGCACGCCGACCGCCGCCACCGTCCGGCCGCCGCGGAACGGCCCGATCAGCCGCCAGCGCAGATGGGCGAAGAGCGCCGGGTCCACCGCCCCGGGGCCGCCGTCGGCGACCCCGGAGGCCGGAGGCGCCGGCGGGGCGGCACCCTCCTCCGCGGCGGGAGCGGCGGCCAGGGGCGCTCCCGGCGGCAGCACTGCCAGCAGCGCGACGAGCGCGGGCAGGCAGGCGACGTTGCAGACCATCCGGACGGCACGGCGGGCTCGGCTCACGTTTGGGACCTCCCTGAAAGAGGGTCCTAGTGTAGTCCAGGCGCCCACCGCCCGCCTGCCGCGCAACCCGCGCCCACCGCCCCGCTCACCGCGCGCCCAGCCCGCCGCGCCCGCCGCGGACGTCCGCCCGGCGAGGAACCCCGCCGGACCGCCCGTGGAGCCCCACCCCTCGTCAACCCGTCAACCGGGCACCAGGCGCAGCGAGCGCTGCACCACCGTCCAGTCACCCTCCGGCTGCGTCCGTTTCATCGCCATCTCGCGCTTCGGCTCGCCGGTCATGCTCATCTGCAGCAGCCGGCCGAGAGGGGAATCGTCGCCGCGCGTCCTGACCTGCGGCAACGCGTCCGCACCGCGCATCGAGGTCTGGGTGAGCGGAAAGAGATCGATCTCCCCGGTGGTGGCGAAGAGCTTGACCGTCTCCACCCAGCCGGCGGCCCGCGCCGCCGGTGCGCCGCCGTAAGGGAAGCCCACCGGCAGGTAGAGGCTGATCTCCTCGCCCTCCCGGCCGCCGATCAGCAGGGCGCTCTCCTCTCCGGACGAAACGGCCTTCTGCTGTCCCCCCTGCTCGGGGTAGCCGATGGAGATGGCGCCGCTCAACCCGAGGTCGAGGAGGTAGAAGAAGAGCGGCGAGGTGTGGCCGTGCGTGACCCGGAAGGCGATCTCCTCGCCGACCTTGAAGACCGGATCGGCGCCGCGGTCCTCCCAGCCGCCGGGTCCCTTGCCCAGGACGGCGACCTGCACCTTGCCGGCGAGCGGCCCCCGCGGATCG
This sequence comes from Thermoanaerobaculia bacterium, assembly GCA_030150965.1. Lineage (GTDB taxonomy): Bacteria > Acidobacteriota > Thermoanaerobaculia > Multivoradales > UBA5704 > JASLEW01. Next base: position 3,134 of record JASLEW010000734.1, read on the forward strand.
GCGAGGTCGAGCACGGCGCGGTAGCGCGCCCGCTTCTCCAGGTTCTCGACCAGGCACTGCACCACCCCCGGCTCGCTCGCCGCGTGCACCGGCATCAGCAGCTCGCCATCCTCCCCCACCACCGCCCAGCTGTCCTCGGCCAGCGGCCCCGCCGCCGGCACCGGGTCGCCGGCCGCCACCCCGGCCCGCGCCGGCAGCAGGTAGGCGCGAGCGGCGGCGGCCGAAGCCGCGGCCGCGTCCCGCTCCCCCTCCGGCTCCGGCTCCGGCGGCGGCGCATCGCCGCGCCCCGGCTCGGCCAGGCCTCCCG
>JASLEW010000780.1 GCA_030150965.1 Thermoanaerobaculia bacterium
CGCAGCGCTTCATCGATTGCGTCGAGCTGCTCGAGCCGAGTTTTGGCGGAATCAACCTCGAAGACATCGCCGCGCCCGACTGCTTCATCATCGAGCAGACTCTGCGCGAGCGGATGAACATCCCGGTGTTCCACGACGACCAGCACGGGACGGCAATCATCACTGCGGCGGGCCTGATCAACGCCTGCCTGCTCACCAAGCGCAAATTGTCCGAGATAAAGGTTGTCGTGAACGGGGCGGGAGCGGCGGCAATCGCCTGCACCGAACTGATCAAGGCGATGGGCGTGCGCAGTGACCATGTCATCATGTGCGACCGCAAGGGTGTCATCTCGAAGGAGCGCACCGATCTCGACCAGTGGAAGTCGGCGCACGCGGTCGAAACCGACAAGAAAACGCTGGCCGAGGCGCTCGAAGGGGCCGACGTATTCCTGGGGCTATCCGCTGCAGGCGCGCTGAAGCCGGAGATGGTGAAGACGATGGCCAAGGAGCCGATCATCTTCGCGATGGCCAATCCGGACCCGGAAATCTGGCCGCCGGATGCGAAGAAGGTGCGTCCAGACGCAATCCTTGCGACCGGACGCTCGGATTTTCCCAACCAGGTCAACAACGTCCTCGGCTTCCCCTTCATCTTCCGCGGCGCCCTGGACGTGCGCGCCACCGACGTGAACACCGAGATGCAGCTGGCGGCGGTGCGGGCGCTGGCGGCGCTGGCGCACGAGGACGTGCCGGACTCGGTGCTGCGGGCCTACGGCCTGGACGCCCTGCGCTTCGGCCGCGACTACCTGATCCCCAAGCCGGTCGATCACCGCGTGCTGCTGCGGGTCTCGCCGGCGGTGGCGCGGGCGGCGATGGAGAGCGGCGTGGCGCAGGTGCCGATCGCCGATTTCGACGCCTACCTGCGGCGCCTGGAGACGCTCATCTCGCGCCGCCTCGAGCTGCTGCGCGGCATCATCGACCGCGCCAAGCGCAGCCCGCGGCGGGTGGTCTTCCCGGAGGGGGAGCACGACCAGATCCTGCGCGCCGCCAAGATCCTGGTGGACGAGGGGATCGCGCACCCGATCCTGCTGGCGCGCCGCGATCACATCGCCGGCAAGCTCCGCGGCCTCGACCTGCCCGAGGAGCGGGTGACCATCCTGCACAACGAGAGCTCGGAGCTGTTCGAGCCCTATGCGCGGAAGCTCCACGAGCTGCGCCGCCGCGACGGGTTGACCCTGGTGGACGCCAGGAAGCTGATGCGGCTGCGCAACTACTTCGGCAGCATGATGGTCGAGCAGGGCGACGCCGACGGGCTCATCTCGGGGCTGACCAGGAGCTACCCCGAGACCATCCGGCCGGCGCTGCAGATCCTCGCCACCCGGCCGGGGGTGCGGCGGGTCTCCGGCGCCTACATGCTGATCCTCAACGACCGCGTGCTGTTCCTCGCCGACACCACGGTCAACATCGATCCCACGCCCGAGGACCTGGCGGAGATCACCATGCTGACGGTCGAGTTCGTGCGCCGTTTCGACATCGTGCCGCGGGTCGCCATGCTGTCGTTCTCGAACTTCGGCTCCAACAGCCATGCGGCGGCGCGCAAGGTGCGCCGCGCCGTCGAGCTGCTGCACGCGCGCGAGCCCGGCCTGGAGGTGGACGGCGAGATGCAGGCCGACACCGCCGTCGTCGAGTCGCTGCTCCAGGAGAGCTACGGCTGGAGCCGGCTGCGCGGCCCGGCGAACGTCCTCATCTTCCCCGAGCTGCAATCGGCCAACATCGCCTACAAGCTGATCTGGCGGCTGGCCAACGCCGAGGCGGTGGGGCCGATCCTGCTGGGCCTGGCGAAGCCGGTGCACGTCCTCCAGGCGGGCGTCGAGGTGGCCGACATCGTGAACCTCACGGCGCTCTGCGTGGTGGACGCCCAGGAGCGGGCGGCGGCCGGGCCGTCGAGCTGAGCTGCCGGGTCGGCGGGCGGGGGTCAACCCGGGAGCGTCAGGCTCGCCGGCTGACGGACCGCGGCGGTGGACCTGGCTTTCCCGGTCTTCGGCGCGGAGGCGCGCCAGGTCGTGGCCGCTCGTCACCGGCGGGGTTGGCGGGCCGGAGGCGCGGCCCGGCCAGGTGGCTGGTTCCCGGGTGGAGCGGGCGAGGCCGGGGAAGCGTGCCCTGCCAGTGCGGTGGTGGCGGCGAGGCCGCGGCGGTACAGCTCCGCCTGGCCGGTGCCGCCGGCTGCCTCGGCCAGGCGCACCGCCTGGCGGAAGGCGCGCTCGCTGCTGCGCAGCAGGTCGCGCGCCTCGGTCTCGGCGCCGCGGCGGCGGGCGGCCAGGGCGCGCAGCTGCCAGCAGAGGGCCAGGCTGCCACGCGGCGCCGCCTGGCCGGGCGCCAGGGTGGTGGCGCGGTCGAGCAGGTCCTCGGCGCGATCGAACTGGCCCTCGGCGGCCAGGCGCACGCCCGCGTTGCTGAGCGCGATCGCCGTGTCCACGTCCAGGGAGGCGAGGAGCGCCTTCGCCGCCAGCGTCAGCTCCGGATCGGCCTGCGCCGGCGAGCGGCTGGCGAGGCGGCCGGCCAGCCCCCGCCTTGCCGCGTCGTAATCGGCCAAGGCCGGGGCGAGGGCCCCGGCGTTGGCCAGGTAGGTGCCGCGCCGGGCCAGCGCCGTCGCCCACTCCAGGTCGGCGGCGGGGAAGCCCGGGCTGTCCCGCTCCGCCGCCTCCAGCCACGCGGCGGCCTTCGTCGCCGCGGCGACGGCCGCCGCCAGGTCCCGGGCCGCCGCCGCCGAGCCCGGCGGCTG
>JASLEW010000837.1 GCA_030150965.1 Thermoanaerobaculia bacterium
CTCGCGGAAGAGCTGGTGGGGCACCAGGTCGAGGCCCAGGCGGCGGCAGCGGGTCACCACGCGGATGGCCAGGATCGAGTCGCCGCCCAGCTCGAAGAAGTTGTCGTGGATGCCCACCCGCGGCAGCCGCAGCACCTCGGCCCAGATCTCGGTCAGCGCCTGCTCGACGGGGTCGCGCGGCGCATCGTCGCCGGGCTCGTGGGCCGGGCGCGCCGCGGTGGCCGCGGGCAGCGCGCCGCGGTCGATCTTGCCGGTGGTGGTGCGCGGCAGGGAGGGGAGGAGCACCCAGGCGGCCGGCACCATGTGCTCGGGCAGGCGCTGGAGGAGGGCGGCGCGCAGGGCCGCGGGCGACAGCTCGGCGGGCGCCACGTAGGCCACCAGGCGGCGTTCCCCCTCGCCCTCGGCCGGCGCCAGGACGGCCGCCGCGGCCACCCCCGGGCAGGCGGCGAGGGCGGTCTCGATCTCGCCCAGCTCGATGCGGAAGCCGCGCACCTTCACCTGGTGGTCGCGGCGGCCGAGGAAATCGAGCGTGCCGTCGGCCAGCAAGCGCGCGGCGTCGCCGGTGCGGTGCAGGCGGGCGCCGGCCACCGTCGCGCCGGGGTCGGGCAGGAAGCGCTCGGCGGTCAGCGCCGGCAGGTTGAGGTAGCCGCGCGCCAGGCCGCAGCCGCCGAGGAAGAGCTCGCCCGGCACGCCGATCGGCACCGGCCGCAGGCGGGGATCGAGCACCACCGCCCAGCTGCCGGGGAGGGCGCGGCCGATGTTGGGAGCGCGCGGCGCGTCCCGCTCCACCAGCGCCGCGGTCGAGTAGGTGGTGTCCTCGGAGGGGCCGTAGAGGTTGTGGAGGCGCAGGCCGCCGGGCAGGGCGTGGATGCGGTCGGCGAGGGCGCGGGAGAGCGGCTCGCCGGCGAGGTTGACGGTGCGCACCGCGGCGGGGAGCGGCCCCTGGCGCAGCAGCTCGGCCATCACCGAGGGCACGGTGTTGATCAGGGTCACCTCGCCGGCCGCGGGCAGCTCGCCGAGCGCCAGGGCGTGCGGGGCGAGGATCACCGTGCCGCCCCAGGCGAGCGGCACGAAGATCTCGAACACCGACAGGTCGAAGGCGATGGAGGTCGCCGCCAGCACCCCGGCCAGCTCCCGCGGCGAGTAGGCCGCGCGCGCCCAGTGGGCGAGGAGCACGGCGCCGCGGTGGGTGACCGCCACCGCCTTGGGGCGGCCGGTGGAGCCCGAGGTATAGATGAGGTAGGCGAGGTTGTCGGCGCCGGGCGCCATGGGCGCCACGGGTTCCACGAGCGCCGCCGGCGCCGCCGGGGAGCACGGAGCGGCGGTCCCCGGCGGGAGGTCCTCGGCGGCCCGTGCCACAAATGCCGGAGCGCTGCCATCGCGGTCAGGCACAGGAGCGCGGCCGGCACGGTCAGGCGCCGGAGCGCGGCCGTCGCGGTCGGGTGCTGGAGCGCGGCCGTCGCGGTCGGGCGCCGCGGCCTCCGGCGGCGAGCCGGCTCCGGCTTGCGCCGCGGGCTCCATGCCACCGCTCTCGGCGGGCTCCTCGGCCTCCAGGTGGAGCACGGTGGCGGCGCAGGGTGGCAGGCCCGCCGCTCGCTCCACGCCCTCCATCTCCTCCACGCCCTCCACTTCCTCCGTTCCCTCCGTTCCCTCCGATCTCCGGCCCTCGCTCACCACCACCCTCACGCCGCTGTCGGCGATCAGGTGGGCGAGCCGGGCCGCCGGGTAGGCGGGGTCGAGCGGCACGTAGAAGCCGCCGGCCATGAGCGTGGCGAGCATCGCCCGGACCATGCCGGCCGAGCGTTCGAGGTGGATGCCCACCCCGACCTCCGGCCCCACGCCCAGGGCCTGGAGGCGCCGCGCCAGCCGCGCCGCCGCCGCGTGCAGCTCGGCGTAGGACCAGCGCTCCCGCCCGGCGACCAGCGCCGTGGCAGCGGGGGTGCGCGCCGCCTGGGCCGCGAACATCTCGTGCAGGCAGGCCGCGCCGGTCTCGCCGGGAGCGGCGGAAACCCCAGGAGCGGCGGAAACGCCCGGAGCGTCGGGAGCCGCGGGAATGCCTCCCGCTCTCCGCGCGCCCACGGCTTCGCTGGTGACCCCCGCCTCTCCGGCACCTCCGGTGAGGGCGGCCGGCGCCGCGAGGCCGGCGGCGCGCCACTCGCCGAGCTGCGCGGTCTCGGCGGCGGTGAGCAGGGGCAGCTCGGAGAGCGGACAGTCGGGCGCGGCGGCGGCGCCGCCGAGGAGGGTCTCCAGGTGGGCGGCGAGACGCCGCGCGGTGGCGGCGTCGAACAGATCGGTGCGGAAGCCGACGTGGCCGCGGATGCCGCCGCCGGCGCTCGCCGCGAGGTCGAGCACCAGGTCGAACTTGGCGGTGCCGTTGGACTGCGGCGCGAGCGTCGCGGTGAGCTCGGAGCCGAAGTCGAGCGCCGGACGCTCCTGCGGCTGCCACACCACCAGCGCCTGGAACAGCGGGGTGCGCGACGGGTCGTGGCGCCCGGCCAGCGACTCGGCCAGCTTCTCGAACGGCAGGTCGCCGTGCGCCAGGGCGTCGATCGCGGTCTCGGCGATGCGCCCGACGAGGCCGCTGAAACCCGGGTCGCCGGCGCAGTCGCAGCGCAGCACCGCGGTGTTGACGAAGAAGCCGATGAGCGGCTCGAGCTGCGGCCGGCTGCGCCCGGCGATCGGGGTGCCGAGGAGGAAGCCGGCCTGGCCGCTGTGGCGGTGGAGCACCGCCGCGAAGGCGGCGGCGAGGGTCATGAACAGCGTGGCGCGTTGCTGGCGCGAGAAGGCGGCGAGGCCGGCGGCGAGCCTGGCCGGCAGCTCCAGCCCCACCAGGCCGCCCCGGTAGGTCATGACCGGCGGGCGCGGCCGGTCGGTGGGCAGCTCCAGCGCCGCCGGGATGCCGGCCAGGTGGCGGCCGCGGGCGGCGAGGTGCGGCGCCAGGGTCTCCGCGGTCAGCCACTGCCGCTGCCACAGCGCATAGTCGCCGTACTGGACCGCCAGGGCGGGGAGCGGCGCCGGCTCGCCCTGGCTGAAGGCGCGGTAGAGGGCGCCCAGCTCGCGGCCGAGGACGGCGAGCGACCAGCCGTCGAAGGCGATGTGATGCACGGTGAGGAGAAGCTCGTGATGCGCGTCGTCGTGACGCAGCAGCAGCGCGCGCAGCGGCGGCGCCGCCGCCAGGTCGAAGGGGCGCCGCGCCGCGCCGGCGCGAAGCGGCGGCGGCGCGGCTCGTCGCCGG